>JAFZKG010000084.1 GCA_017553695.1 Lachnospiraceae bacterium | reverse complement strand
GAACGATCTTCTTAAAAACCGAATCATTCGGGTTGATCGGGATCGTCTGGATCAGACCCACAATGAATCCGATCACACATCCGATAAACGTGCCAACAATGGCAATGGCCAGAGTGGTCCCTGCGCCTTTTGCCATTGATGCACCGTATTTTTGTAAAATAAACCATATCCGTCCGAAAAAATCCGGAGGTAAGGATGTTGCGAGTAAAAAGTTGGTCATATCAATTATTCATTCATCGGCTGTACTTCGATTGCCTTGTTCATCCAGTCTTTGAAATCGTCCGGTGTTAATGTTGCAAGAACACCATTGATCGCATTCTGCAGTCCGCTATTGCCTTTCTGCATGGAGATACCAATGTTGATCTCTTCTTCCGATACCTGGAAGTCTCCATCTGTTCCGGTGAATGCAAGCATGACCATATCCGGATAGACGGCACATGCGCCCATTGCGGTCGGCTCGTCGGTGACAACGATATCCACTGCGCCAGCTTCCAGAGCAACCAGCATCTGCGGTGCGCTCTCCTGTGCGGTCTCAGCCTTGACATCCGGGATCTGCGGGATGCAGACATCGTACCAGACGGTGTTCAGCTGGGAGGTTGCTTTTGCGCCTGCCAGATCTGCCAGTGATGTCGCATTTGCAAATGCGGAATCTTTCTTGGTCAGCACCACGATGGATGCAAAGTAATATGGATCAGAAAAATCGACGGATTCCAGCCGTTCTGCTGTAATGGACTGTCCTGCGATGACGCAGTCAACGGTTCCGGACTGCACGGCCAGCGGCAGGGAATCCCAATCCAGTTTGTAGATCTCCAGTTCCATGCCCAGCTGCTCTGCGATGTATTTTGCCATCATGACATCATAGCCGTATGCATAGTCGGAAGAATCTGCGATCGGAACAGCGCCGTTGGAATCGTCGGACTGTGTCCAGTTGTAAGGTGCGTAGCCGCACTCCATTGCGACACGGAGAGTTTTGTCTGTGCCATCGTTGACACCTGATGCTGCCCCTCCATCTGCTGCGCCGCTGCCTGCCGGTGCCGGTGTATCTCCACCGCCGGAGTTACCGCAAGCACAAGCCATGATGATCACCATGACCAGCGCGAGTGCTGCTGCTAAGATCTTTCCAAATCGTCTCATTGTTTTTTTCCTCTTTTCTTTATTCTGGTTTTCGTTGTTATTTCACCGTATGCACAAAAAAATGTTTTGCTATCTGCAAAACATTCACATCAATTCCACGTATTCAAACTTGTGTCATCAGAAAGCGCTCCACTAATGTGACAGTCCGTTACATATTCTGTAACGTCCCAACGCCGGCTGTTCAAGGTTTCCCCGGCATTTCGGCGGCAGCTCCTTTCATTCCGCAAGCACCTTTGCTGCTTTGTGATCCCATCTTCTGCGGTCTTACTCATAGATACCGCGCCTCTATTCTGCATAACGATATTTAATTGTTGGCATTGTATGCCGAAAAGGGCTTTGTTGTCAAGCCCCGGTATATTGAAATAAAAATCTTTAAATATTCATAGAAGCAGATGCAAAAACGTGATAAGATAGGGAACGCGAACGAAAAAAAGATGTCAGAAAGGAGGCAAAAATGAGACAGTCCAAATTTACATTTCAGGCATTTCTGCTTATCGTTCTCATTTTCTCCGTTCTGGCGTTTTTCTTTACGCATTTTCTTTCCGGAATGGCGGGCGTGGCATGGCATGCAGCGATAAACGATTCCTATGTGATCGAAGGCACCGAACTTTCCATCCGTTATTCCGATAAAAAGCCAAGCGGCATCTATGAAGGCGATCCGGTGAACGGTGTTCTGAAAGTAGAAGGCACATTCGGGCATGACTGGGGCATCGCACTGGAAGGCGACTACCTTTATCTGAATGAATACCGTACATCCACATTCGGCATGACATACTGCCAGCTGGTCCGGATCAACATCCATACCTTTGAAAAAGAAGTCCTGATGCGCGATACCATCCTGCGGGGACAGTGCACCTCCGGTGAACTGGTATGTGTCAGCGATACCCTGCTGCCTTCCGTGCAGCCTAAGACCAATGCATTCTGCCGTCTGTATGCCATGACGGCATCCGGCATCGATCCGGACCAGGATGGAGGGACCATCCTGTTCCTCGATGCAGCCGATGCCAAAGTCCTTTATCAGACCGAAGACGAAGAAGCGCTGACCGATGCTTTCGAAGAGCGTTATCTGAATCATTCTCTGGAAGAGATCCGAAAGGAGGATCAAAAATGAAGATCCAATTCGGAATCAACGACAGAAAAGTGACCAGTGGCGCAGGTCTTTATCTGAAGATCTTTCAGATCATTTCCCTGCTGCCGCTTCCATATATTTGCCTGACGACGCTGTATCCGGCGGTCACAACAGGAAAGAATATCATATCCGTCCTGTTTGATCTCGGTCTTGCCGCGCTTCCGCGGGCAGAAGCGCTCCTGATGTCGTTCCTCTACAAGCTGACGCTGAACGAGATCATCGTGTATTTCATTCCGCTCGTGATCGCATTTGTCTGGGGGCTGATCCTGAAAAAGATCCTGAACGGACCGGAAAAAGGAGCCATTCTGATCCGGAAGATCCTGATCATCGCACTCCTGTGTGATCTGGTGCTTCGGCTTTTGCCGTTTTCTTTCAATTATTCTTTTGTGTGGTATTCCTTCGTCTTTGGATGCGTGATGCGGGCGGCGTGCCTCGTCTTCCTGATCCTGGATCTGAAGCGGAAAGCATAAAAAAGCGGTATCCTCAATTAAGGAAACCGCTTTTTTTAAGTTATGAGACTGCGGGGATTCGAACCCCGGACAACTTGATTAAAAGTCAAGTGCTCTACCACCTGAGCTACAATCCCATGTTAGATTATCAAGGCACGTTCATGCCAGCAGGGCTAGCTGGATTCGAACCAGCGAATGCAGGAGTCAAAGTCCTGTGCCTTACCGCTTGGCGATAGCCCTAAAACAGGTTTTGCTCCTAATGCTGTGCCTGTAAAGGTGGGAGATGGGACTCGAACCCACGGCCTCCAGAGCCACAATCTGGCGCGCTAGCCAACTGCGCCATACCCACCATATGTCATATATTGCGCAGCAATGT
>JAFZKG010000083.1 GCA_017553695.1 Lachnospiraceae bacterium | reverse complement strand
TTCAGTTTGCACTTGAACACTGCCGGTTTGCCTGCCAGATCTTCTGCCTGGTAGTCTTCCGGGAATGTGACGTTGACGTCGAACTCATCACCTACGCTGTGGCCGGCGATCTGATCTTCAAATGTATCAATGAATGAATGTGAACCCAGTGTCAGGACGTAGCCTTCTGCTTTTCCTCCCTGGAAATCCTTGCCATCGATGAAGCCTTCGAAATCGAGATCCACGATGTCGCCTTCTTTTGCAGCTCTTCCGTCAACCGGTACACGGCGGCTGTTCAGTTCTCTGACTCTCTCGAGTTCTTTATCCACTTCTTCGTCCGAAACCGTCAGGTCCGGTGCGGTGAATTCGATGCCCTTATATTCGCCAAGCGTCACTTCCGGCTTAACAGCGACCTGTACTTTGTACACGAAGTTTTTGCCGCGCTCGATCTGGATATCCTGGATCTTCGGAGAAGAAACGATGTCGATCTCTTTGGAAGCCTCATCATACGCATCCGGATAAGATTCCTGAATCAGGAATTCTGCAGCGTCCTCGTAGAACACTTCCACGCCGTACTGCTTCTCGACCATCTTCTGCGGGACTTTTCCTTTGCGGAATCCCGGCATGCTGACCTGATGCTTTACTTTGTTGTAAGCTTTGGTGATGCCTTCTTCGACTTTATCCGTATCCAGTTCAACGGTAATGTCGGCTAAATTCTTTTCCAGTTTTTCAACGTTCACATTCATTTTAAAAATCCTCCTTAAGCGTTCTCACGCAATAGTGTATTTTATCATACGAATATGGATTATTCAAGGTTTCCGTAATCGATTTCGCGCAATGTAAGGCCTCTTGCAGGCGCCTTTGGCGCGGATTTCCGCCGGTCCTTCGACTCCAGGATCTCCTTCACATGCTCCGGCGGATAAATACCCATACCAACTTTTTCCAGCGTTCCCGCGATGATGCGCACCATGTTATACAAAAATCCGTTTCCTGTAATACGGATCCGTACCATTTTCGGCGAAAAATCATCTTTATGCAGCGGAGCTTGTGCCTTCGGCAGGATATCCGTCTCCTCTGTGATGTCAATGGAATAGATGTTCCGGACCATGCTCTTCTGCTGTCCGCCTGCGGAGGAAAAGGCCGTGAAATCATGCTCTCCGAGCAAATATTTGGCCGCTCTGCGCATTTTATCCGTGTCCAGGTAATAATAGACGTAATCGGCATAAAGCCTCGTCAGCGGCAGCGAAACGCGGCTATTCAGGATGGCGTATTCATAAGTCTTGGAATGAGCCCCGTAACGCGGGTGGAAATCCAGCGATACTTCTTCGGAGCGGATGATCCGGATGTCATCCGGAAGCCCCTGATTCAGGGCAAAACAGATCTTCTCCGGCGGGATCTTTGTTTCCGTATCAAACACAGCAACATTGCCGAGTGCGTGCACGCCGGAGTCCGTCCGGCTGGCGCCGATGATCGTAATATCCTCGTTCAACAGTTTGGAAAGGTGCTCGTTGATCACCTGCTCAATGGCAAGTCCGTTCTTCTGCACCTGCCATCCTACATAATTCGTGCCGTCATAGGAAATAATCAGCCTGATCCGTTTCATTCGCTTTTACACTGCTCCCCAGGTCAGGAAATGGTCCATTGCAATGCGCAGTCCGATCGCGGCCAGAAGGTACAGCACCAGGATGATATATGCGATCTTATCCCGTTTCTCATATTTCAGCGGGAACATCTTCGTGCGGTTCGGGCCGCCCGAATAACACCTTGCCTCCATGGCGGTGGCAAGCTCAGTCGCCCTGCGGAATGCGCTGACAAACAAAGGCACCATGATCGGAATCATCCCGCGCGCCTTCAGGATCAGGCCGCCTGTATCGAAATCAGCACCGCGCGCCAGCTGCGCCTTGGTGATCTTGTTGATCTCTTCTGTCAGGATCGGGATGAAACGCAGTGCGATACTCATCATCATCGCGATCTCGTGTCCCGGAAAATGAATGGCATCCAGCGGCTTGAAGACCTTCTCCAGGCCATTCGTTAAAGTCGTCGGTGTCGTCGTATAGGTCAGGAGTGATGCTCCCACAATGACGTAGATCAGGCGGACCGCAAAGAATACAGCGCGGTAGATGCCCTCGTAACTCATATGGAAGATCCACCATCTCCAGATGATCGTTCCATCACTGAAAAACAGGTTGAAGAAAATAGCCAGTGCAACAAGGAACCATACGAAACGGAGTCCCTTCAGGATATGCTTTAGCGGCACCTTGGACATGCCGATCAGAAGCGCAATGGCGATCGTCAGGAATATGAACCCGATCAGATTATTGATGATGAAGACGGCGGCAATATAAACGACGACGCCGAAGAGCTTCACGCGCGGATCCAGCCGGTGCAATATGGAATTGGACGGGTAATACTGCCCGATCGTGATATCTTTAAACATTTCCGTACACCTGCATGATCTTTTCCGCTGCTTCTTCCACGGTCAGCACGTCACCGAGTCCGATGCTCTGCGTAAAGGCACAGACCTCCGGTACACCCAGACCGATTTCCTCCAGCTCTGCGCGATGCGCGAACACGTCCTCCGTACTGCCGTCCAGCACGATCTTCGATTTGGACATCGCGATGACGCGGTCTGCGTACTGCGCCACTTCTTCCATGCTGTGGGAGACCAGGATGATCGCAACATGTTTTTCTTCGTGATATTTTTTCAGCAGTTCCAGCAACTGGGATTTGCCCAGCGGATCCAGGCCCGCCGTCGGCTCGTCCAGGATCAGGACTTCCGGTTCCATTGCCAGCACACCGGCAATGGCCACACGCCGTTTTTCACCGCCCGAGATCTCGAACGGGGATTTCTCAAATAATTCTTCCGATGCGCCGACAGCGGCAAGCGCCGCCCTGGCTTTTTCCTCCTGTTCTTCTTTGGAGAAGCCCAGGTTTTTCGGTCCGTAGCAGACATCCTTCAGGACAGTCTCCTCGAACAGCTGATATTCCGGATACTGGAAGACCAGGCCGACTCTGCAGCGCAGCTGCCTGAGTGCCTTCTTCTCTTCCTTGTTCAGCTTGCCTTTTTTATAGATCGGTACACCGTCATAGGTGATCTGTCCGGACGCCGGTTCCAGAAGGCCGTTCAGCATCTGGATCAGCGTCGACTTGCCGGATCCGGTGCTCCCGATGATGGCAGTGAAGGAATCACCACCTAACTCCAGGTTCGCATCAGAAACAGCCGTGACCTCTTCCACGGTTCCCGGATTATATATGTAATTGACATCTTCTAATTTGATGATCATTTCTTTTTCAGGTTTTCCAATGCCTGTTTCAGTTCATCCGCGTGAATGACATCTTCCGGGATGTCCAGCCCCTTCTGACGGAGGACATAGGCCAAGTGATAGATCTGCGGGAACCAGAGACCCAGTGTGTAAAGTTCCGTGCCGCGGGAAAAGATCTCCTTCGGCGTTCCCTGCAGTGCGATCTTTCCCTTATGCATGACATAGATGTAGTCCGCATCCAGCGTCTCTTCCATGAAATGCGTAATGGAAATGATCGTGATCCCCATTTCCTTATTCAGACGCTTGACGGTTTCCATAACCTCGCGGCGGCCGCGCGGATCCAGCATTGCAGTGGATTCATCCAGCACGATGCACTTCGGTGCCATGGCAAGCACGCCGGCAACCGCAACCCTTTGCTTCTGTCCGCCGGAAAGTTTATTCGGCGAATACTTCGCATAGTCGCTCATGCCCACGCCTTCCAATGCAGATGTGACATCCTTCTGGATCTGCTCTGACGGAACGGCAAGATTCTCCAGACCAAAAGCGACATCCTCATCCACGATAGAACCGATGATCTGATTATCCGGATTCTGGAAGACCATGCCGACGCTCTTGCGGATCGTCCAGACCTGCTCCTCCGATTTGGTATCAATGTCATCGACCCATACGGTCCCTTCCGTCGGGAGCAGCAGCGCGTTCAGATGCTTTGCAAATGTAGACTTACCCGAACCATTCCGCCCCAGAATGCAGAGGAACTGCCCCTGCTTCACTTCCAGGGTGATCTCCTTTAACGCTTTTTCACCGCGTGCCTTCGGATCAACAGCCGGTTTATCTTCCGTTTTCTTCTTGTTTTCGAACTCGTCGGTATCTTCGAACACCGGATAACTGTATGAAATTTTCTCTGCCTTGATAAAGCTCATAAAAATCCCATCTTCCGGATTTCTCCGCAGAAAAACCCAATTTAAACAACTGTATTATTATACACGCTTCTGTCAACAAAAGAAATCTTTTTTTATAGGCATTCCAGTACAAAAAAGAGGAGCCCTAAGGCTCCTCTTCCAATGATCCATTTTGGAATGAATATTATTTACGTCCAACCAGAACGTCATCCAGCGGCTTGCCTGCTGCTTCTCTGTACTTGTCGTCGAATTCTTTGACACGTGCAGGCTTGAACAGGAGACCAAGGATGATACTGATGATAGCTGCGATGCCGATCACGATGAACACTGCCTGGGTTCCCAGAGTGGTTGCGATCAGAGCTGCAACGATCGTCGGTCCGAATGCGTTGATGAAGTTTGCAACCGGGTTCACGACGGAGAATACACTTGGGAAGTCCTCAATTCTCCAGTACTGCACTGCTGCAGAAACGGTGTAGTTGGAGGATGCGCCCATGAACATAGCCAGAAGGATCAGGCCGATGAACAGTGCGGTGGAATTTCCGATCGCGCCGAGGATACCGGAAACAAGCATGACGATATGAGAAAGAACGATCGCAAATTTGGTTCCCTTCTTGGTATCGATCAGACCGAAGATGTAACTTCCGATAATACCGAATGCTGCAATAACATACATAACGCCGGTGTATCCGCCAATCCATGCATAATCAGCTGCGTATGGGTTGATGATTGCCATGGACTGTGTCATCGCACCAACTGCGAACATCAGCAAAAGTCCCATCGGAACTGTGATGAACCAGAAGTCCGGGCAAGCCAGTGTATGGCCGGTCGTCCAGACGGTGGTCTTTCTGTTTTCTTCCTCTGCTTTCATCATAGCGTTGGCGATTTCCGGAGTCATGGACTTGTCATTATCACGATAAGCACCAACCTGCTCCGGGAATTCGGAGATCGTGATGACACCGATAATGAAACCGATCAGTACGACCAGAACATATGGCCATAAGGATTTCAGTGCTGCGCCGGAAACGCCGCCAAATGCCATTGGAAGGAATTTTGCTGCGAATCCGCCAAGAAGTGCATTACCGATCGGGAATGCAAATGTGATGATACCCATAACGGTACCTTTTCTTCTCGGGAACCACACGCCAACCAGAACGGACAGCGCCCATGTTCCGTACAGAGCGGTCAGAGCTGTTGCGATACCGAAGACGATCTTCCAGGCAACGCCTGCAGGAATCACCATCTCAAGAACCATAAACACCAGAGATGCGATACCAAGGATAACGGACAGTTTCTTCCAGCTCTTGATAGCGCCAGGTTTTCTGGATACGATAACCTGAATAATGATACCAACGAGGGAAGCACCTGTGTAGATCATGGACAGCGGGCCAGCCGGACCATAACCCGGTGCGTTGGACATAATGTTCAGCGGGAAGTTACCTGCGACCACGTAGGAGAACATACCTGTTGCTACCCAGAGGATCAGCAGCCAGCCACGGAAGCCGAAGTTAATACTTTTCTTTTGTTGTTGCATAATAAAACCTCTCTTCTTTTTTTAAAATGTTTTTAAAAGCACTGAAAAAGTATATCATAAGTAAACCTGTCTGCCAACAAAAACAACAACTTCCATGGAAACCATTAATGTAAAAAATGCCCGTAAAACAACAAATATCGCATTTCTGTCTTTTAATTATTGTTTCATCGGGCAGTTTTCTCCTTATACAAAAACAGCATATAAAAAGAGACCGGAAAATTCCGGTCTCTTCGAAAAAACATTTTTTGATTATACCAGCTCGATCAGCACTTCCATAGCGCCGTCACCTTTCCGCTGGCCGATCTTCACGATTCTTGTGTAGCCGCCGTTGCGGTTGGTATACTTCGGTGCGATCTCATCGAAGAGTTTTGCGACCAGATCAACTTCAACTGTGTTTTTCTTTCTGCCTGGAGCTTTCTCCGGGACCTTCTTCACAGGATAAAGGACCTTCAACATTTCTCTTCTTGCATGAAGTCTGGACGGAGCGTCCTTCTTGATCTTCTTGTCCACTTCGTCAAAAACCGCAACCTTCTTGCCGTCTTTTACTTCTTTGACACGATTGCCGTCTTTGTCCTTGCGGGCAACTTTTGCTTTTACGGTCACTTCTTCAAAGTTATCTTTTTCTCTTACTGCCAGAGCGATCAGATGCTCCGCTTCTTTGCGGATCTCTTTTGCCTTTGCTTCGGTAGTAATGATCTTTCCATTATTCAGTAACGCGGTGACCTGACCACGGATCAAAGCTTTTCGCTGAGAAGCTGTTCTCGATAATTTTCTATATCCGGCCATGACTGACTGCCTCCTTTAGTTATTCTTCATTCGAGCTCTTAAGCTCTAATCCTAACTCCTTCAGTTTCGCGAAAACTTCTTCCAGAGATTTCCGTCCAAGGTTACGCACCTTCATCATTTCTTCCGGAGTCTTGTTAATTAACTCTTCCACTGTGTTGATCGAAGCTCTCTTCAAGCAGTTGTAGGAACGAACAGACAACTCCAGTTCGTCGATGTTCATTTCCAGTACCTTCTCCTTGTCATCTTCTTCTTTCTCGATCATGACTTCTGCTGTCTTTGCATTCTCGGAAAGATTGATGAACAGGTTCAGGTGCTCACTGAGAACTTTTGCTGCGAGGCTGATCGCCTCATCCGGTGCTAACGCGCCGTTCGTAAATACTTCGATCGTCAGCTTATCATAGTCCGTGATCTGTCCGACACGGGTGTTCTCGATCTGGATGTTTACACGCTCAACCGGTGTGTAGATCGAGTCGATCGGGATGACGCCGACTGCGGAATTATCAGAAGCATTCTTTTCTGCATCCACATAGCCTCTGCCCTTCGTGATCGTCAGTTCCATATATAACTTGCTGTCAGCATTATCCAGCGTTGCGATCACAAGGTCCGGATTTACGATCTCGATATCCTGATCCACGTGAATGTCGCCTGCGGTGACAACGCCTTCGCCTGAGTAGTCGATGTAAGCGATCTTCGGCTCGTTCGTCGGACTATTATTTCTGATTGCCAGTTCTTTGATGTTCATCACGATCTCTGTCACGTCTTCTTTGACGCCCGGGATCGTTGTGAATTCATGCAAAACGTTCTGGATCTTGATCTGGCTGACTGCGGCTCCCGGAAGAGAAGAAAGCATGATCCTTCTCAGGGAATTGCCCAAGGTGGTTCCGTAGCCTCTCTCCAATGGTTCTAACGTGAATCTACCATATTTATTATCAGCTGAGATCTCAGCAACTTCGATATTCGGCTTTTCAAATTCGAACATAGGCCCTCCTTTTTCAAATTGTGTTTCCGTTTTTTACTTAGAATACAACTCGACGATCAGCATCTCGTCCACCGGAACATCGATGTCTTCTCTCTTCGGTAATTCTTTCACGGTGACCTTCAGGTTCTCCAGATCAGATTCCAGCCATCCCGGAACCAGTCTTCCGCCGGTGACCTCTGTAATCGCCTCATACCTTGCGGAACCTTTGCATTTTTCCTTGACCTCGATCACATCGCCTGCTTTGACCAGATAGGAAGGGATGTTGATGCCTCTTCCATTGACCAGCAGCTGCTTGTGGTCGACGATCTGTCTTGCCTCACGGCGTGTTCTTGCGAAACCTGCGCGGAAAACGATGTTGTCCAGTCTTCTCTCCAGGAGGACCATCAGGTTCTCACCGGTCTGACCTT
>JAFZKG010000082.1 GCA_017553695.1 Lachnospiraceae bacterium | reverse complement strand
GATAAACGCAGGATACTTTATCTCAATATTCTTGTATCTTCCATTATCCAGGAACATCTCGCCATTTCGGCCCGGGATGCTGACCTTGCTGCCATCCCTCTCCGGAGCCCCAAATACGCCGGAACCGCTGATATATATGCCATAGTTTCGACTATCCTGACCACCAAACACAAAATACTCTATTGCCATATATTTTCCTTTCTTGCGTAATCCTCATCCATTTTCTTGATTACTTCTTCTGCAATAGCCTCTTCGCTCTGTCCTTCGGTAGCATAGATGTTAAATGTCGGCTGACTGATAAAACTACTCGACGTTGCCTTTTCTTCCGTAAAGGAGCTTTCCTGCGGTTTCATTTCGCTTATGGCCTGCTCGATACGCGGTAGTGAATCTTCCATGCCGATTGCATAACCTTCGCCGCTCATTTCGCCGAAGTATTCAAAGACTTTTGACGGTGAGTTGATGTCCAGTATCTTCTTTGTCGCATTTGCCGCCGCCGATGCTATTGCTTCCGCTGCCTTTTCCACCGCTGACTTCTTAGATAATAAGCCGTCTGCCAGACCATCTCCCGCATCGGCCCCAATCCTATGCATCACACTGTAGCCCATGCCGTTTTCAATCTCTTCCGCAGTATCTTCGGCCAGATCCGCTGCTGCATCTGTTGTATCCGCGCTTTTATCCTGGATCACTTTGACAACTTCGTTCATCGCTTCATCTGTCGTATCTACCCAGTCATCACCCGCATCTTCCAGTTCATTGGTAATCTCTTCCGTACTTTCTTCCGTTTCTCCAATGATATCTTCCCATGCAGCGCTGTATCCGGTCTGCACATCTGCCATGGTCTGTGCCATGGTGTCGCGCATTTCTTGATTGTCCGCCCAGGCTTTCATTACCTCATCAAACTTATCTGTATCCTTTTCCGCGGCTTCTACCAATTCATGAAGATATCCCGCACCGGAGATGCCAAGGGCCTGAATATCGCCCAGCATGCCCTCTTCCATAAGACCTTTATGTACAAGATCTGATGCTTTGTTCAAATCCTGCACATATTGATCCATAGATTTTGTCTGTCCTTCCAGACTGGCGATCATCTGATCCACGGTTTTGTCCGATTTTGTATTCAGTTCATCGAACAGTCCTATCTGCTTCTCTATAGACTCCGCTGCTTCGCCATAGGCTTTATAATATGCTTCTCCCAGATTATCCAGATATTGCGCTACGGATCCGCTCACCTCATAGGCGTTATCCTTGTAGTATAGCGTTTCTGTCTGCAGTTCTTGCAGCGCCTGCACTGCCTCGTCATACTGGCTCGTATCGGCCAGCAGATCCTTATACTGCTCATATTCTCCGTCAAGGCTTTCCAGCTGCTTCTCCAGGTCCAGATATGCGCCCGTGATCTGCGATTCATTAAGCACCACCTGCTCGGTATGTTCCTGAGCCGCCTCTGCCGCCGCCTGCAGTTCCAATACCTGTGCTGCTGACCAATCTGCCGTACCATCGTTGTATTCCTGCAGCGCCTTATTGTAGGCATCCTGTGCTGCGTTTCTTTCCGCAAACGCCGCTTCTACTCTTGCCTGGGATTCAATATAGGCTTCTTCCCGTTCCAGCAGTTCGTTTTTGAGGTCAATCTGCTCCTGCAGGATCTCGCTGATCCGCCCCTGGTATGCTTCAACCTCCGCCTGATACAGAAGCGCATCCGTGTACCTTTCCACAGCATCCACGGACATGTTCAGTTCACCGGTAACGCCATTCACGGAAAGTTTCAGATCCGGCATGATCGTATTCAACTGATCCACCGTTTTCTGCAACTCCGACATCTTTGCTTCGTCGTTCTTTGCTACCGGTTCGAGCTCGCGCAGCTTTGCGATAAGATCGTTCGCCTGCTGCCGCGTGCCCTGCATAGTGCTCTCGTTCTTCGCAAAGGTATCTCTGCTATCCTCCACAGCTTTATTCACCTTTGTCATGGAATCCACAAGAGCCTTCTGCTCTTCATTCAATTCCGCAACCTTCGGCGTGTAGTTCCCTGTTTTATCAAACAGCAGCGTCAGCCCCGTCACAAGGAGCCCTGCTGCAGCCGCTACGGCTCCCATTGGAGATATGGCCTGCACTGCATTCAGTCCCGCCTGCGCCGCCTCTGCCGCAGTCAGATTCGGAGGTAATAATGCAATGGCAGCATTAAGTACTTCTGTTGCTGTTGTGGCTGCCTTAAACGTCAAAAATGCCGTTCCTACCCCCGCCGCGATTGCTCCGATCTCTTCCAGATGATTGATCACATATGTCAGGCTGTCGATCAGTTTCGGTAACGCATCCATAGCCGCATCGATCGACTTATCCATCAGTTCACTGACTGCATCCGAAAATCTTGCCAGGGATGTGCCGAGCTCGCCATTCTTGATGCTATCATCCAGCTTTCCTACTGCTTCCGTGGCAGCGTCTACGCCGTCCTTCAGATTTTCATCAAAGACCTCGTATGCCGAAATTCCCAATCCTTCCAGAGCAGACTTCAGTATAGTGATCTTTCCGGTTAGATTGTTGTTCATCGTGTCGGCCATGTCTTTGGCGGCACCTTCTGACAATTCAATCTGTCTTTTCAGGTAATCGAATTCACCGGAAGTCCCTTTCAGTAATGCGTTGACCGCTGCAATATCCGTCTTGTTGAAGATCGTGGAAATCGTACGCGTTCTTTCCGCGCTCCCCATATGCTCCATTGCAGCATTCAGGTCATACAGGATATCTGACAGACTGCGCATATCTCCTGTTGCCGCGTCTTCCGTTTCAACACGAAGGTTATGCAGCGCTACCGCTGCGTTATCTGTCGGTGCTGCAAGAGAAAGCAGTACATTGCGCAGGTGAGTACCGCCTTCAGATCCCTTGATACCGTTATTGGCCAGCACACCCAGTTCTGCGTTCATCGTTTCCAAATCTGTATTTGTAGATGATACCGCGCCGGCTGCTACCAGTGTCGCCTCACCCAGCTGGCGCACGCTCGTATTTGACTTCTGCGAGGTCACGGCCATCTCATCAATATACTTATCCAGTTCGGATGTCTGCATATTCAAAGCCGCCATAGCATCCGTCACCATATCGGATGCCGTAGCCAGATCGAGCCCGCCTGCTGCAGCAAGGTTCAATACCTTCGGCAATGTTGCGGCCGACTTTTCCGCATCATATCCGGCCAACGCCAGATAATTCAATGCCTCCGCCGCTTCTGATGCACTGTACTTTGTAGTCGCACCGCATTGTTTTGCAGAGTCTGCCAACAGCTGATATGCTTCTGAACCGCCCTCGATATCCGCAACGCTCATGCCCATCGTGGCGGCCACTTGTGACATTGCGGCTTCAAAAGAGGATCCTACATTGATGGCTTCATCCGCCATCTTTTTGATCTCGCCCGTTACCGCCTTTACAGCTCCGATGATTGCCTCGGATGCCAGCGCTGATTTCAGCGTTTCTCCGAAGATGCTGGTTTTCTTTTCCGTATCTTCGATCTCGTTGCCAAATTCATCGATCGATTTTGCGCTGTGATCCGTGGAAGTCTTCGCTTCTTCCAGATAGTCTCCGGTCTTATCCAGTTCCTTTTCCAGTCCGATCAGATCCGCTTCCGCGCTGTTCAGACTGGTCTGCCAGTAGTTGATATCCCGATCTGATTTCTGCAGTTCGTCGCTTGCCTCTTTCCATGCATTCTCCAGACGATTCACTTCTTCCGCCTGCGCTGCGATGGCTTCATCTGTAGCGTCAGAACTATTTTTCAGGTTATCCAGTTCTTTTCTTGCTTCCGCAAGTTCCTTCTCATACTTGTCTACATTCTCAGCTGCTGCTTTCTGCGCTTCCTTGGCCGAATCTAGGGCAGATGCATAGACGCTGATCTTATCCTTCTGCTTCTCGACCATATCGCCGAGCGTGGCATACTTTTTCTGCAATGCGTCGAGAGAGTTCTGCTGCCCGGAAAACTGTGCCGCTGTCAGCTGCATCTCGCTCGACAGTTTTTTCTGATCGCTTGCTATATTTTTTAATGCTTCTCTATAGGCCTGTTCGCCGTCCAGTACGATATTTGCACCGATTGTCTTCATCAGAAATCCCTCAAACTATCCAGCTGATCGTGATCTTCCGTATCGTAATCTCCGTATTTTTCCAGATTAAAGATCACTTTGTATATTCTTAACTTCCGCACGCATTCACCGATCGACGCGTGCCCGAATTCTTCCCGTGTGAATCCCAGCCTTGTGGTGGCCATAAATTCCATATAATCGAAATCAATGACTATCTTCCCCTCCGGCCGGGTTCTCGTTTTTTTCTTCGTCGTCCTCTTTTCCAAGATTAAAGCAATCATTGAAAGCGCTGATAAGAAGTCCTATGCGCATAAACACCGGAAGATCTGTTTTTCTCACCACTTCCTGCACGCTATAACGCTCTTTCTGCCCCTGCATCTCCAGCGCCTCATTCACCATCGCCGTCAGGAATTCATTAGCCGTTGCGACAT
>JAFZKG010000081.1 GCA_017553695.1 Lachnospiraceae bacterium | reverse complement strand
ATCCAATGTCCGGTGTAGCAGGCCTTCACGAAAGTGCGGACGGCCAATGGGTATTTGTGATCAGCGGTTCCTTCTGCGGATGGGTGGAAAAAGATATTCTGGCGGAATGTAAGGATCGCGAAGAATGGCTGTCTGCCTGCCAGCCGGAGCAATTTCTCATAGTCACGGGAAGTGAACTCGTCATGGATGAAACCGCAGTTCCTACCGCATCATCCGGAAAGATCCTGCCTATGGGGACGAAGATCAAACTTTCTGATGCGGAGCCTGATCTGGTGAACGGCAGGAGCACATATGGCAGTTATGTCGTAGAGATTCCATGCTGTGATCAGGATGGAATGATGAGCTGGGAGACGACTCTGATCCCGGTATCAAAAGATGTTCATGTGGGATATCTGACCATGACGTCTGAATCGGTGGTGGAACAGGCCTTTAAACTGCTCGGAAAAGTCTATGGATATGGAGGTTCGTTTGCTTCGAACGACTGCTCCGGCATTGTCTGCCAAATTTATGCCTGTTACGGATTTGAGTTGCCAAGAAATGCCAGAGCAATTGCGAAACTGGTAGATCTGGGAAGTATTGACTGTGCAAAAATGACCGCGTCCAAAAAGCTGGAGATTCTGGAGAAAATGCCTGCCGGGATGCCTTTATATATGGCCGGCCATTTGATGATCTATTTGGGAATGGAAAATGGGGAACCATATGTGATCAGTTCCTGTGCCACATTCATTAAACCGGAGCATGATCCGGATGATATCCAGCAGGGGAATTGTGTATTTGTCTCCAGCCTGGATCTGGTTCGTGCAAACGGCAATACATGGCTGGAGGATCTGAGTTTCATCCTCTGGAAAGAGTACTAAAAGCAGACTTATTCCAATCCGATCTGCTCTCTAGCCTGCTCCAGGGAAATGCCCTGTTCACGCGCGATCCGCGCTAAATCCTCATATTCGTATTTCGAACGTTCCACGCCAAATCCGGTTGATTTCTTCACGCGCACTTCTCCGTAAGGCGTCTCAATCTTTTCAATTTTACGGCTTAAAGTATAGCGGTCCATTCTGCAGCACCGGATTCCTAAAGTTGTTGTATGCCGGAACAGCAGTTCTACCATTCTTTCCCTTGTAGAATCATCACACATCACATGGATCAGCGTGCCCGGACGGTTCTTTTTCATGCCAACCGGAATCGTGTAAACATCACGCGCTCCACCTTCAAACAGGCGTTCCATCGCGAATCCGATTTCCTCGGCCGTCATATCATCCACATTGCAGTTCAGTTCAAAGATATCCTCTGCTTTACGCGGGCTCTCACCCAGCATCGCACGGACGCAGTTCGTTGCTGTGAAATCTTTCTTGCCCATTCCATATCCGATCGCGGATGTTTTCAGCAGTGGCATATCGCCAAATTCATCAACGAAATGCTTCAGCAGTGCTGCTCCGGTCGGTGTGCAGAGTTCGCCCTCGATGCTTCCGCCATAAATCGGAACATCCCTCAGAATATATGCTGTGGCCGGCGCCGGTACCGGAAGGATCCCGTGCGCACACTTCACCTGTCCGCTTCCTACATGGATCGGCGAAGCCAGAACGCGTTCCGGTTTGATCCGGTCCATCAGCAGACAGAAGGCCGTAATGTCCGCAACCGCATCCATCGTCCCAACTTCATGGAAGTGAATGTCTGTCACCGGGACGCCGTGTGCATGGCTTTCCGCTTCCGCGATGAGCTGATAGACCGCCATAACATCATCCTGCACAGTTTCCGGAAGATCCAGATGCCCCCGTACAACGTGCTCGATATCTGCTAACGTACGATGTTGATGCAGGTCATGGATATGGTCGTGCGAATGTTCATGGTCGTGATGATGATGCTCGTGGTCATGGTGATGTCCGTGCTCGTGATGATGCTCATGGCTATGCGCATGCTCATGGTGATGGTCCACACTTTCTTCTTCTACACCGTTCACCTTTATTGAAACCTGTGTGCCCTGAATGCCACTCTTCTCCGCGGCCTTTTTTTCCATCTTCACGCCCGGAATGCCGAGTGCATTAAACTGTTCCACAAACTGTTCCGGCTCCGGGATCAGTTCCAGAAGCGCTGCTGTCAGCATGTCTCCCGCAGCTCCCATATGACAGTCAAAATACAGTGTTCTCATACTACTCCCCTTTTTTTTCATTCATGTGGTTGATCATTCCGGCCAGATAACCTGCGCCAAACCCGTTGTCGATGTTCACAACTGAGACACCGCTCGAACAGGAATTCATCATGGACAGCAGCGCCGATAACCCGTCGAATGCTGCGCCATAGCCCACACTGGTCGGGACTGCGATGACCGGGCAGTCCACAAGTCCGCCGATCACGCTGGCCAGTGCACCTTCCATGCCTGCAATCGCAATGACCACACTGGCTTCCATCAATTCATCCAAATGGGACAGCAGGCGATGGAGCCCTGCGACACCCACGTCATAGATGCGCACAACTTCGTTTCCCAGTGCCTCTGCAGTAACAGCTGCTTCCTCCGCAACCGGGATATCGCTGGTGCCGCCTGTCGCAACGACGATCTTTCCTATTCCGTCCGCCTTCGGCAGTTCGCCGATGATGCCGCATCTGGCTTCTTTCTGATATGTCAGGTCATACTCCTTCCGGATGATCTCTGCCGTCTCTTCTGCAAGCCGTGTGATCAGGATCGTTTCCTGGCCATTTTCTTTCATTCCCTTGACGATCCCCAGGATCTGCTCCGGCGTTTTTCCCGCGCCGTAGATCACCTCTGCTACGCCCTGACGCACCTGCCGGTGCAAATCGACTTTCGCATAGCCAAGGTCCTCGAACGGTTTTTTCTTCAATACGAGCAGAGCGTCCTCGATCGAAACGCTCCCATCGCTAACGCCTTCCAGCAGTTTTCGGATATCATTATTCATTCCCGTACCTCCAGGTCCAGTGACACAGTTCTATAATACTGTTTCAGTTCTGCAAGGATCTCGTCCCGTTTTTCCATCAGGCGTCCCGTCTGTTCTTTCGGGATCTGTATCCTTGCATGACCATTGGCGGAACGCACCCGCAGATCACGAAAGCCCTGCGAGAACAGATACATCTCCGCTTTTTCCGTAGCCGTCAATTTCTCCTGCGTCAGTTCTTCCCCTGCCGGGATCCGTGTTGCCAGGCAGGCATACGCCGGTTTATCCCAGGTAAAAAGACCCGCATCTTTCGAACGTCTCCGGATCTCATCTTTTGTCAATCCGCATTCTCTTAATGGAGACAGCACGGATAATTCTCGAAGTGCCTGCATGCCCGGGCGGTCACCTTCTTCATCGGATGCATTTGTGCCATCCAGTAAAACCGGAAAGCCATCTGCTTCCGCCGCATTTTTGATCGCACCAAAGATTGCCTGCTTGCAGTAATAACAGCGGTTTGCAGGATTAGCCTTGACCTCCGGAACTGCCAGCGCTGATACCTGCAGGACCTGCATATCCGCATGCAATTCCTCAGCCAGACGCTTTGCATCATCCAACTCAAACTGCGGCTGGAATTCGCTCTGCACATAATATGCCCGGACACGTTTCGCATACCTGCATGCTTCATACAAGAGATATGCCGAATCTACTCCGCCCGAAAACGCGATCGCCACTTCCGGATTCTGTTGAAAGAATTCCTGCAGATCCATTTATTCGATGCCAACTACCGTGTAATCTTTTGCTTCCACTGCGCCCTTTAACACATCATCTGCGACATCCCCGTTCAGCGTCACAACTGCCGTTCCTGCTTCGTGGCTGACGACCGCTTCATTTACCTGCTCGAGCGCCTCCAATGCCTTCTTTACCGTCATTTCGCAATGATTGCACATCATGCCTTCAATCTTGATCGTTTTTGTCATTTGATTTCCTCTTTCCTCACTGTTAACTGCATCATCTTCTTCCGGCAGTAACTTCGTACCGTCAGCAAGATGCAGGGATCTCTTTTGTTTATGATCGTGTGATGCATCGTGAACTTTCATCAGATTCAGTCTGAGTGCGTTCATCACGACGCAGAAACTGGACAGACTCATCGCAGCTGCGCCAAGCATCGGATTCATCGTGATTCCAATTGCCACGTACACACCGGCCGCTGCTGGGATCAGCAACACGTTATAGATCAATGCCCAGAACAGGTTTTCCACGATGTTCCGGTAAGTCCGGCGGCTCAAACGGATCGCGGCTGCCACATCAGCAAGGCTGCTCTTCATCAACACGATATCTGCAGCGTCGATCGCTACGTCAGTACCTGCGCCAATCGCGATGCCGATGTCCGCGCGCGTAAGTGCCGGGGCATCGTTGATCCCATCGCCCACCATGGCCACTTTACCATGCTCCTGGAGCTGGCGGATCACGTTTTCTTTGCCATCCGGCCGGACGCCTGCGACCACCTCATTCACGCCTGCCGCACGGCCGACTGCACGCGCCGTTTTCTCGTTGTCACCTGTGAGCATTACAACATGAATCCCCATATTTTGCAATTGCTTTATGGCCTCCGCGCTGTCGGTTTTCATGGTATCTGCCACGGCAATGATCCCCATCAGTTTTTCGTCTTTTGCGAAGAACAATGGTGTCTTGCCATCTTCTGCCAGACGCAGATATGCCTCGTGAATCTCTGCCGGAATCGTGACTTTCTTACGGATGAAATTTTCATTTCCGCCGTTCAGGGCTGCACCGTCTAATGTTGCCGTCAACCCGTTTCCAGGGAGCGCCTCAAAACCGCTGACCTCAGCTGCAGCAATCCCATTTTCATTCGCATACTGAATGATCGCCTTTGCCAGTGGATGCTCACTCTTCTGCTCCAATGCATTGGCCAGTTCTAACAATTCGGTTTCCGTCACGTCGGCAGACGGTATGATATCCGTGACCTTCGGTTCGCCGCTGGTGATCGTACCGGTCTTATCCAGCGCGATGATCTGTACATTCCCCGCTTCCTGCAGGGATTCTGCATTTTTAAATAATATGCCGTTGCGTGCGCCGATCCCATTGCCGACCATAATGGCGACCGGGGTTGCAAGTCCCAATGCACACGGGCAGCTCACGACCAGGACACAGATGCCACGTGCTAAGGCAAACCCGACTGTCCGGCCGATGATCAGCCACACGATGATCGTCACAATAGCGATACCGATGACCGCAGGCACGAAGACTGATGAGATCTTATCTGCCAGCCGCGCCACCGGTGCCTTTGTTGCTGCTGCATCACTGACCATCTGGATAATCTGGGAAAGTGTGGTATCTTCCCCGACCCTCGTGGCCTCGCATTTCAGAAATCCGGACTGGTTCAACGTGGCGGATGAAACCTCATCGCCCTCTGCCTTGTCCACCGGAATGCTTTCGCCGGTCAGCGCTGCTTCGTTTACCGCACTGCTGCCCTCTATGACCCTGCCGTCCACCGGAATGTTCTCGCCAGGTCGGACGACAAAAATATCTCCTTTATTAACATCATCGATGGAGACCGTGACCTCCGTTCCATTGCGGATAATGTTCGCGGTCTTCGGTGCCAGACTCATCAGACTTTTCAGCGCATTCGTTGTTTTCCCCTTGGAATAGGCTTCGAGCATTTTGCCGACCGTGATCAATGTCAGGATCATCGCCGCCGACTCGAAATAGAACTCATTCATGTAGCTCATGACCGATTCCATGCTGCCTTCCAACTGTGCGCGCGTCATCGCAAACAGCATGACGGTGGAATAACCAAACGCCGCTGACGAGCCCAGCGCGATCAGCGTATCCATATTCGGGGCGCCGTGGAAAAGGCTCTTATATCCACTTACAAAAAACTGCTGATTGATCACCATGATGATCGCTGACAGGAGCAGCTGCAGAAGGCCCATCGCAATATGGTTGCCTTCCATAAAAGATGGCAGCGGGAATCCCAGCATCATGTGTCCCATTGAGAAATACATCAGGATGACCAGGAAGACAATTGAAACGATCAGACGCTTGCGCAGTTTCGGGGTCTCGTGATCTTTGAGTGCTTCTTCCTGCTCCGCGAGCCTGGCCAATTGGCTCCCGTTTTTTTCATTGCCTCCCATCAACGATGCGCCATAACCTGCATCGGTCACGGCTTTGATGATATCAGCTGCAGAAGCGTTGCCTTCCACGCCCATCGAGTTGGTCAGGAGGCTGACGGTACAACTCTCCACACCATCGACCTTCGAGACCGCTTTCTCAACTCTCTGCTGACATGCCGCACAGGTCATGCCTGTGACTGCATATTGTTCCATAGTTACTCCTTTGTTTATAAGCAGACGCGCTTTGCTTCCGTATTGCGCGTTATCATTTCATTAACTTCTGCAGGGTCTTTACCAGTTCATCCAGTTTCTCGTCATTTCCTTCACGGATATCATCCGCTACACAGCTCCTCATATGATTCGCGAGCAGTACCTTCGTGAAACTGTTCAGTGCGCAGTTCGCTGCCGATACCTGATTCAGGATATCGATGCAGTAGGCATCTTTCTCCAGCATTCCCTTGATTCCGCGGATCTGCCCTTCCACGCGGTTCAGCCGGTTGATCAGATCCTTGTATTCTTCCTCCGATCGTTCTTTGATCCGGCAAGCCGGGCACATCTCTTCCGTATTCGTCGTCTTCTTTTCAGCCATAGTTCTATCCTCGTTATCGATATATGATCCTTCCTCAACTAGTTTTACTATATACCCCCTATGGGTATATGTCAAGTCGTCCCTCTCACAACTCCGGCACAAAAAAGATCCCGCTTTTCCAGCGGGATCTTTCACATGATTCTTTATATTATCGTTTCTCTTTTTCCTGTTTCCGCTTGTCGTTAATGATCTTCACATGCTCATCCGTGATCAATGTCACATCGTTTTCCTTTGCCCACGTGACGCATCCGTTCAGCACTGTTTTCAGGAACGGGCGAGGCACCTTCACGAAATTGGCAAGCGCCTCATCTGTGAATTTCACGACATCGTCACAGCGGTCAGCAGCATAACGGATCGAACTGATATCCACTTCCTTCGGCGCCGGGATCGGTTCCGCAATCGGTTTTGAAAGTTTCGGAAACCGCGTATACCAGAAATTTGTGGAGTCACGATATCCATAATCCACCGGCACAGGCGGAAAGTCACCCTTCTTCACACCGTTCACAATTGCGTTGTAATACTGCTCCTTCATCAAAATCTTGTCGATGTTCAGGATGAAGTGTGCGCCATACTTGGACGTGATCCCATTGAAGTTGTTATATGGGCCAGGGTGACCATCATCAATATCAGCCGCCTTGTATTTGCCGCCGTCTTCCAGATCCTTATCCCATGTGCACTCGAACACCTGAAATGCCTCCGCGATCACCGGCGGCCGCTCCGGATCATCCGGATCTGTCTGTCCCTTCTCCATGGTGAACAGATTCTTTCCCATCTTTTCTTCAGACGGCCCCGGAAAACCGAAACGCACGGCCTCTTTGAAGTACTTTTTATCATCCGGGATGAAGTTGATCGCGCACTTGCCACGCTGCAGCAGATTGTAGCAAGTATTGGATGTGTTGCGGCACTCAAGCAGCATCGCGTATCGCTCCTTCCCCGCAATGTAATACGGAAAGACTAGCGAATATGAGCCGATGTTCAGGCTGCCGTCGTCGTTGATCGTCGAAATGCACACCGTCGGCATCGGATAAAACGCCGACGTCTGATAGAAATTATCCACTATACGTAAATCTTTAAAAGAACTCATGCCTCCACCTCCACGTTGCTGGTTTACTGTTGTGCTTTATTCTATCACAGATCACGTTCTACCACTACACCGCGATTGCGCAGGCGCATTTTCTGAATCTGCGCAGAATCCCCTCGTGGATTTTTCTCCTGCCAGCCTTTATAATGAACGGGTAATTATTCATAAGCGTAAAAATTACGTTTATGCGAAAGCAAGGAGAAAAAAATGGCAAGAAAAGCAGAAGGATCCAAAAGCTATCCGGTTGACATCAATTTTCTGATTGGGAGATGCCGCGCAATCGAAGACGCCCGCATGGGTATGTCGCTGAAATCGGAGAACCCGACAGACACTGGTGTCTGGTTCCGTATTCATCACGAGCGGACACGTAAGTCCTATGGCGAGAAGATCACCGTGACGATGACAAAGACGGATGCCGGCACGGATGTACACATCCTCTCACAGGTCGGCATGCCGACACAGCTCACCGATGGCGGCACAAACCAAAAGAATGTGGATCTGATCTTTGAATATCTGGACAGAGGTATCCAGCAATAAAAAGGCGCTGCTTTACAGCTGCGCCAGACATGTCTGAGATGACAAACCTCTCTTAAAACCAAACTCTCTATTCGTACTTCCCGAGAAACGCCCGGGTCCGTGCGTTTTTCGGGTTCCCGAAGACTTCATCCGGAGTGCCCTGCTCTGCAACCAGACCTTCATCCATAAAGATCACCTGGTCGGACACTTCCTTGGCAAAATTCATTTCGTGCGTGACGATGACCATCGTCATCTCTTCCTCCGCCAGCTGCTTGATGACCTTCAGCACCTCTCCGGTCAGTTCCGGATCCAGGGCTGAGGTCGGCTCGTCGAAGAACAGCACCGCCGGCTGCAACACCAGCGCCCGCGCGATCGCGACACGCTGCTGCTGCCCGCCGGACAGCTGATGCGGATACAGATCCTTTTTATCCGACAATCCCACTCGCTCCAGAATGCCGTGGCTCTTCTCGTCGATCTCCTTCAGGATCTCCCGCCGCTTTTCTTTATAATCCGGACGTTCCTTCGCCTGCAGTTTCAGCGCCAGCGACACGTTGTCGAATGCGGTGTACTGCGGGAACAGATTGAAGTTCTGGAACACAAGTCCAAAATTGAGGCGATTCTGTCGGATTTCCTTCTCACTCAGCGTCCGCTCATCATTCGCATCAAAAATGCAGTTGCCGTTGACCAGGATCTTCCCCTTGGTCGGTATCTCGAGGAAATTGAGGCACCGGAGCAGCGTCGTTTTACCGCCGCCGGATGCACCGATCACGGAGAGCGTCTCGCCCTTTTCCATCGAGAAATAGATCCCCTTGAGGACTTCCGTTTTTCCGAAATATTTATGTAAATCAATGACTTCCAGTAATGCCATAGCGCCTCCTTATACCCGGAAGAAGTCGAGTTTCTTTTCCAGTTTTCCCAGCGCCATCGTCAGGATGCCGCTGAACACCAGGTAATACACGCCCGTGAAGAACAGCGGCCAGATGATGCCGCTCGTTTTCATGAACGCCTGGCCGGCCCAGATCACTTCCTGCAGCGCGATGATCCGCGACAGCGAGGTATCTTTGACCAGCGTGATGATCTCGTTGGACATCGGCGGGACGATGCGCTTAATGACCTGCATCAGCGTGATCTTAAAGAATATCTGCGACTTGGTCATGCCCAGCACGGCGCCAGCCTCCTGCTGCCCCACCGGGATAGCCTGAATGCCGCCCCGGTAAATCTCGGAAAAATAGCATGCGTAGTTAATGATGAACGCCACGATGGTCGCGATGAACCGCCCGTGCTCACCGCTTCCCCACCAGTTGCTCCCGAGGATGAGGCCAGGACCATAATAGATGATCAACAACTGCAGCATCAGCGGCGTACCGCGGATGACCCACACGATAAATTTCACCACTGCTTTGATCGGCGTGATCTTGCTCATCGATCCGAAGCAGATGATGAGACCGAGCGGAATTGCTCCCGCCAGCGTGATGGCGAACAATTCCAGCGTGACCAGAAATCCCTTTGATAATGATGCTAATACTTCGGCAAACATATAACCCTCTTCAGTCGTGCGAAAACGGCCAGGTGCTGTCTTCGCTTATTAGTGCAAATGGCAGTGCGCCGTATGCAGCGCACTGCCCTGTGTTTTCAATATGATCGTGCTGCCGCGCGTTTTGATCCGCTGCGGCTACCTTTGCGCATCGCGCGCTGCCGATTACTCTGCGATGGAAACGGCGTTGCCGTACTTCTCAGAAAGCTGTGCCATTGTGCCGTCCTGTTTCCACTTTGTGAACATCTCGTTCAGTTTCGCGGTCAGGTCGGAACCTTTGCGGAATCCGACAACGTATTCTTCGCTGGAAAGGGAAACTGCATATCCCAAGTCTGCGTAGCTGGTGCCTTCGCCGGTCATCGCGTCTGCCATCGTCTTGTCGATGATGCAGGCATCCGATGTTCCTGCTGCGACTTCCATCAGCGCTGCTGCCTGGTTCTGGACGGAGTTGACAGTGAAGCCAGCCTCCTGGCCGACCGATTCGCCTGCGCTGCCCGCCTCCACTGCAAAGGTCAGATCCTTCATGCTGTCTGCGTCTTTGAACTCAGCCATTATATCTGCCGGCATCACAACGACCTGTGCATTCAGCGCGTAGGTATCGGTGCAGGACATTGCCTCTGCAACTTCCGGCGTCAGAGTCATGCCGTTCCAGATGCAGTCGACCGCTCCGGAATTCAGCTCCAGGATCTTGTTGTCCCAGTCGATCTCGACGAACTCAGCCTCTACGCCCAGCTCTGCCGCAAACAGTTCGGACAGTTCTGCGTCAAAGCCGACCCATTTGCCGTTCTCCTGGAAATCCATCGGCTCGAAATCCGTTATGCCGATGACGATCTTGCCATTTGCCTGAACCTGTGCGATCTCGCTGGCCGGCTCATTTGCACCGCTGCCTGCCGGTGCCGGCTCATCGCCGCCCTTATTTCCGCCACATGCTGCCAGCACAAACATCATCGCTGCGACCAGCACGGTACTGATAATCATTCCAAATAATTTCTTTTTCATTTTCTCCTCCTTGACTGCCGGGACCGATTTATGTGTCAGGATCATCCCGGTTTTGTTCGCCAGGCAACCTCCCGGCCGTTTGGTCGATACGGTAGTATGCTACTACTCTACTATATTAAAGTCAATGGATTTTTATCCCTCTCCCCGTTAGTGCGTACAGGACAAATCTTTCTTTTTTGCACTACCGTTTTTTACTTATTCTGAAAACATTGTGTATATGAAAAAACTTGCGGAATTACACAAGTGTTTTGGCGAATTTATTTAGTGCAGAACAGAAGAATCTAATAGAAGCCTCTTGACTTCTGTGCTACACTAGAGCATGAAAGTATTAAGAAGCAAACATTCTAAACCTGAACAAAAAGATTGATAGAAAGCAGGTGCATGGAAATATGAAGAAAACTGCAGATACAAAACCAAGCCTCGCACGTAAGATCATCCTGAATATCGTGATGATCATCGTTATGGCCGTGATCATCATCCTGGCATTCCGCGGACAAAACGCCGACATGGCAGACTACAGCCCGCAGCTCTATGGCACGATCCTGTCGCTCCTGCCGCCAGTCGTGGCCATCGTGCTGGCGCTGATCACCAAAGAGGTCTACAGTTCGCTGTTTGCCGGCATCGTCGTCGGCGGTCTGCTCTACGCGGGCGGAAACGGTGAACTCGCATTCAATACGATCCTTTATCACGAAGACGCTGGGCTGGTTCCGAACCTGACCGACATCTCGCACGTCAGCGTCCTGGTCTTCGTCGTTTTGCTCGGCACCCTCGTGGTGCTGATGAATAAATCCGGCAGTGCCGAGGCGTTCGGCCGCTGGGCACAGAAACACATCAAGACCCGCGTCGGAGCCCAACTCGCTACGATTCTAATGGGAATTCTGATCTTCGTGGATGACGGTTTCAACTGCATGACCGTCGGGTCTGTGATGCGTCCTCTGACCGACAGCCACAATGTCTCCCGCGCGAAGCTCGCATATCTGCTGGATTCCACAGCGGCGCCGATCTGCATCATCGCGCCGATCTCATGCTGGGCGGCCGCCGTCAGCTACGCCGTTCCGGAGCAGTACAACATCAACGGTTTCCGGATGTTTCTGGAGACCATCCCATATAATATTTACGCGCTGACGACGCTGCTGATGCTTTTCCTGCTGGTGACGCGCAAGACCGATTTCGGGCCGATGCGTCTGCACGAGCGCAATGCGCTGGGGGGCGACCTCTTCACAACGGGCGAAAACACCTTCGCAGAAGAAGAGACCGTCACGTCCAACCCGAACAGCAAACTGTCCAACCTGGTGATCCCGGTCATCGTGCTGATCGTGTGCTGCATCCTCGGGATGGCTTATACCGGAGGCCTGTTCGACGGTGAGAACCTGATCGATGCGTTCGCAAATGCGGATTCCGCGCGCGGTTTGGTGATGGGCAGCCTCATCGGTATCCTGATCACATTTTGGATGTACATGAACCGCCGCGTCATGAAATTCTCGGAATTCATGAGTGCATTCCCGGCCGGCTTCCGCAGCATGTGTGCGCCGATGATCATCCTGATCCTTTCCTGGAACCTGTCCGGCGTGACAAGGCTCCTCGGTGCTGCTGATTTCGTGCATACTGTGGTTGAGTCCTCGGCTGCTGCACTGCAGATGTTTGTTCCGGTCACGATTTTCATCGTGTCCGTCTTTCTGGCATTCTCCACCGGCACTAGCTGGGGCACGTTCACGATCCTGATTCCGATCGTGTGCGCGCTGTTCCCGGCTTCGTCTGAAATGCTTGTGATCTCCATCTCTGCCTGCCTTGCCGGTGCTGTCTGCGGAGACCATTGCTCGCCGATCTCGGACACCACGATCATGTCGTCCGCCGGCGCGCACTGCAATCACATCAACCACGTGACCACACAGCTGCCGTATGCCCTGACCGCTGCCGCTGTGAGTGCGGTCGGATATCTGGCCGCAGGTGTGATCGGATTTTATACGAATAACAAATTGGCGCTCCTCGGGACGCCGTGCGCATTTGTGATCCTTATCATTGTGATCCTGATCCTGAATAAGGTGCAGGACCGCAAGGAGGCCGCGCAGGAATAAGGGGCACTGAAAAGGCGCCACGCGTGCAGCTGCACGACGCGCACAAAACATACAACAACCATGCTACTGGGCCAACAGATTTATTATTATGGAAAAAGGGAGTCGGAGACCGTGCTGATCCAGATGATTGAGCGGCCGTTTCTTCGGCGGATGCCGCTGGAGATCGACTACATCAAAGAGTTCGCCGGCACCGACGATTTCCTTTTGGCAGGCGTGCGCGTGTCCGACTGGAATGAGGATCTGACGCCGTGGGTCGCCCCGGGGCTGTTCGGCAAGAAAGACTTTTCCGGGCTCGGCCCGGAGTCGCTGGATATCCTGCTGAATGTGGCCATCCCGGCAATCCAGCAAGAGCATCCATCCGATAACATCCGCCTGTTTCTTGGCGGCTATTCCCTGTCCGCGCTGTTTGCACTCTGGGCAGCTCATAAGACCGATGTCTTCTCCGGTGTGGCAGCCGCCTCTCCGTCGATGTGGTATCCGCACTTCACGGAGTTCATGGAGAGCAACGAAATCCAGACCGATGCCGTCTATCTGAGCATCGGGGATAAAGAAGAAAAGATCCGCAATCCGGTGATGAAGGTGGTCGGCGATGAGATCCGCAAAGCTGATCAGCTTTTGACAGACCGCGGCGTCTACCACACCCTCGAGTGGAACGAGGGCAAGCACTTTGCGGATGTCGAAAAAAGAACAGCCATGGGATTTGCATGGCTGCTCAAAAATCGCTATCTTTGGACGTTGCTTGACTAGGTGACAGGGACGGTTCTTTTGCCACCAAACGAAGGTGTGCACTTGCAAAGGTTCTGGATCAATATTTCTATATGATGAATACCCTTTTATGAACTTGTTTTTCGGTTTCTCAACCGCAGGGGCAGTTCTGCCTAATCCGTTGAGAAAAGGGGCTTACAAGACGCAGCATTGCTCCTTTTTTCCCTTATTTGATGACGCTTTTTTATGAGTTCTCAACGGCATGCCCATTCCTTCTTAACGTGTTGAGAAAAAATCAATCATTTCTCAACGGAGATGGACGGAGCGGCTGTACTGTTGAGAATCGAAAAAATGCCCCTATTATTTAGGGACTTTTTCTCAACAACAAAGCCAAATACGCGTTCTATGTTGAGAAAAAGAATTTTTTTCTCAACGTAAGTAGACGCATTGCCCTTGTTGTTGAGAAACGAAAAAATGAGGACCATTGAAAAACCAATGATCCTCTCATCTGAGTCGACAACCAGATTATTTATGGCTGAATTGCTGCCAGATCTTGCATCAGAAACTCGAATCCGCCGAGTTTTTCTAATGTCTCCGGTTTCGGGATGCCGTCCAAGGTGCACCCGATTGCCTGATAGAAGTTGTCGCCCATCTTTTCCACATCAACCGTGATGCCTTCCAGCGGGCCTTCCTTCATCGGCGGAATGCCTTGCAGCCGCTCTGCCAGGAACGTGTCTTTCCTGCGCAGACCTTCGCGCAGATTGAACACCTGCCGAAGCAGGAACGTGCGCAGGCCGGTGTTCAAAAAATCTTCGGCCGTCAGGTCCAGGCCGGTCATCGCATTGTAATATTCCCAGGCGCCGCCATCCGGATATCCCGGTCCGGTAAACTCGCAGCAGCCGAGCGATGCTTTCACATCTGATACTTCCACACCCCGAACATCATCCTCTAAAAAGGCATCCGGGTTATTTTTATATTCCGGTGGAGACATGCCGGACATCGGTCCCACGCCTCCTTTTACATGGCGTCCCGGTGCCGGATCAAACTTGTAAGTCCTTGCCAGCGGCGGAGCCAGACGCGGATCATGCATCGGAAGTTCGATTCCGCCGGCATCGTTCCGGAACTCAAAACCGCGGTTAAAATACTTTGCGGCATAGACCGATCCGTTCATCAGGATCTTCCCTATGCCCTCGCCCAGGCAGATCTTTCGGGTGATCTCGCGGATTGCTTCCTGGTTGCCCCAGGTCAGTTCAATCCCGTCCAGTTCCTCTTTCGTGAACAGACCGTTCTCGTAACACTCCATCAGCCACGCAACGGTGCCACCCGCCGAAATTGTGTCCGCTCCGTACTCATTGCATAAATGATTGCAGTAATTGACGGTATCGGCGTCCATGTTCAGCAGGTTCGAGCCGAAGGCGCCGGACGTTTCATACTCCGGACGTCCCGCATGCTCTGTCTCTATCCCGTTGCCCTTGATCCCAGAGATTGCACCACACCCGATCGGGCAGGCATTGCAGGCGAACTTTTTCCGCCACCTCGTCTCGTCCATCGTCATGGCGGAAAGATTCGTGATCTCATCTTCCTTGATATCCAGATACGAGCCGCCCCAGTTTTTGATGCCGATGTCGCTCGTCATGAGGGATGACTCAAGCGATGCTCCGGTGCCCCATTTGGTAAAGGATTCAATAAATGGTTTAACCGGACCGTTCTTCTGCCAGTCGATCACCTTCTTGCTGATCGCAACCATTTCTTCTTTGTTTGCAACTTCTGGACCTTTGCCGCCCGCGACGACAACTGCTTTCAGTTTCTTCGAGCCCATCACCGCTCCGGAGCCGCCTCTGCCTGCCGCTCTGTGCCCGTCATTCATGACGGCTGCCATATAGGACAGATTCTCGCCGGCTCTGCCGATGGAAGCGGCTACAATTTTCTTGCCAATCTCTTCTTGCAGCGCCTCTTCCAGGGACAGCGTAGTTGTGGTCCCCCAGTATTTGGACGCGTCGCGGATTTCCGCCTTGCCATCTTCAATATAAATATAGACCGGCGTTTCGGAAATGCCTTTGACCACTACGCCATCGAAGCCGGACCGTTTCAGCGTCGCGCCGAAATTGCCGCCCGAGTTGGCATCATTAATGCCGCCCGTCACCGGCGATTTGGAGACGACCGCGTACCGGCATCCCATAAAGGCACCCGATGCGTTCAGCGCGCCACACATGAAGGCAATCACGCTTTCTGGCGCAAAGACATCTGTCCCCGCCGGCATCATTTCATAAATCAAACGTGTTCCGAGCGACATGCCGCCCGGAAACTGCTTCAGCAGTTCATCTTCCAGCGGCATGACTTCCAGAGTTTTCTTTGTCAGGTCCACAAGAAGGATCTTATTGTTATAACCGTACATATTTACCTCTTAAAATCCCAGGTCCTCATTCACCAGGATCACGCTCACCCGGTCTTTTTCACGGGAAAAGCGCGTGATCAGGAATTGACAGCAGATCGTATCAGGCGACTTGCAGTTCGCGCATGCGCCGGTCTGTGAGCATGGCGTATTCAGCCCGAACCGCTGCGCGTTGATCGGCGCGGCCACATTACGCGCGCGCTTCATCGCGCCATCCACATCATCACATACTTTATTCATGCCGACGATCAAAAGCACTTTCTTAGGTCCGAAGGCCAGTGCTGAGACACGGTTGGACGATCCGTCGATGTTGACCATGACGCCGTCTTCCGTAATAGCGTTCGCGCTGGCCAGATAAAAGTCCGCATCGTATGCCAGCAGGGATGCTTCCCGGCGGCTCGCATATTCATCGCGGTCGATGAAATTATAGTTGCCTTCCTTCAGTGCTTTTGCCAGGCCTATCTCGTGTACACTCATGCCACCGCCCATCGTGATGGTGCTCCCCTCCGGGATCATCTCGAGTGCCAGTTTCAGCGCCTCTTCTTTTGTGGCTGCATAGAAGCCCTTCATGTTGCGGGACTCCAGGCCTTTGATCACTTTCTGCGCAAGTTTCTCATTTCGTTTTACGATATTTTCGTTCATGCTTCCTCCTTATCCACCAGGATCACACCTTTGTTCATAATGCCGTTCGGATCAAGCGCATCCTTGATCTTATACATCAGTTCATAAGATGAGCCATGCTCCTTAGGCATCCATCTGGTCCGGTACTTGCCGGAGCCATGATGATGCGCGATCGACCCACCGTAGCGCAGCACCTCTTCCATAATGATCGTCAGCACCTTGAAGTACTCGTCCTCCACTGCCTGCGGATCATGATCTTTTGCGATGTATGCGAATTCGAAATACAGGTTCGTACCGGTCGTGTAGCTGTGCGACGAATGTCCGCCGACCAGATACAGGTTATCGATTTCTTTCGCCATCCGCCCACGCACGGCATTGTAGATCTTGCCGATCTGCGACCAGTTGGCCGAGATTTCGCAAGTGTCTACAACGGCACCCATATTGTAATACACTGGCTGGTCAATGTAAGTGTAGCAGACATCATTACGTGTCGCAAACCAATGTTCCACCGGTTTGCGGCCCAGATCCATCGCCTGATATTTCTTTGCGATCTCGTCGATCCCTTCGCCGGTCGCCTGCACCACCTTTTCCGGACCGTCCACGATGAACAACAGCAGCGCGGTATTTTTCGGCGCATCGATCTTGATCACGTTCTCTACTTCCACCGGATCGTGGAGTCTGACGACTGCCGGTTTGTAGCCTTCCTGCATAATGTCCTGGATCAGGTCCAGCCCGGTCTGCATGCCCTGCACACCGTAGGCTTTCATCCACCAGGTCTCCGGGCGGTACTTAAAGATCTTCATCGTGACCTCCGTAATATATCCCGTCATACCTTCCGATCCAAGGAATAAATGTTTCAGGTCCGGACCGACCGAACGGCGCGGCACATTTTTGATGCGGATGATGCTGCCGTCCGGCATCACAGCTTCGAGCGCCAGCAAAAGGTCCTCGATTCCGCCGTACAACGTGGAAAACTGCCCGATACTGCGTGTCGCAACCAGCCCTCCTAATGATGCGAGCGGCAAAGACTGTGGGAAATGTCCCGCCGTATAGCCCATTTCGTTGAGTTGTTTTTCCATGGCATCCAGCGGAGTACCGGCTTTCGCCGTCACATACATATCCTGTTCATTTACCTCGATGATCCCGTTCATATCAGAGCAGTCGATGATGACGCCACCTTCCACTGGCTCAATGCTCATCGTCACAGACGATCCGCCGGCACGCGGCGTCACATCCACTTTGTTTTCATTTAAGAATTTCAAAACTTCAGAGACCTGTTCCGTGTTCTGCGGCCTTATGACGCAAGAAGCCAGGTTCACCATGTTGTGGCCGGAGTGCCGCTGAAACTGCCGGTAGCCAATGTAGTCCTTCGCTGCATCCTGCACGGCTTCCTTCTCTGTCGCCACATGCTCTTCGCCTACGATTTCCGCAAGGCGCTTGATCAACAATTCTTTTTCCATTTCCATGTCCTCCTGCGTTTATCGTTTTTTCATGCTGCGGGATGCGATGACATCCACTCCCGTCCCGCAGATATCCCGGATAATGACCTGCCCCTTTTCAACCGGTGCCGTAAGCTGCAAATCATATAATTGTGCGAGACATTCTTCCATCTTGCTTTTCGGGATCTCCGCATTGCCTGCCACTGACAGCCTTCGATGTGAAGCACCCGTAATGGCAACCGTTGTTGTCAGCATCCGCATCGGATTTGTATATTCGTTGATGCCATGATCGATGCCCTTGTCACAGGAAGCACCTTTTACGACAATGTCGCCATCCTCTTCATAGACGGTCAGCCTGCAGCCATTCGGGCATGCGATGCATGTAAAAATTTTTTTATCCATTTGCCGCCTCCTTCATGTCCAGAACCACTTCCGCTTCACCGCTCACCTTGATCCTGCAGGTAATCATCTCCGGAGGAGCAAGGGTTGCGAACCGCCGCGACTGCGTCACATTTCCATTCTCACTGATATCCAGCGTCCCCCGCCGATCCGGCTTTTTCACGCGTAGGAAAATCGAGACTTCCGTTTCCTTGCCGGCAGTGATGCGCTGCGGGACCACAAAGTTGACATTACCGGATGGAACGATGGAAACATATTCCGGTGATGACTGCTCCGCACTCTGAATAAATGCTGCGGCACCTTCTGCTGCAATCTCCGCGGACTGCGACACATAATCAACCAGGTCAAATACAACGGCTACGTTGCCGCAGGCAAAGATGCCCGGAACGCTCGTCATGAAATGCTCGTCCACTACCGGTCCCTGCGTCTTCGGATCGATCTCAATCCCGCAGCCGATTGATAGCTCATTTTCCGGGATCAGACCGACCGCAAGTACCAGCAGGTCGCAGGCAATGTACTCTTCCGATCCCGGGATCACTTTTCGTTCTTTATCCAACACCGCCACGGTCACGCCTTCGATGCGCTTTTTGCCATGCACCTTCGTAATGGTCGAAGAGAGATGCAGCGGAATGTCGTAATCTTCCAGGCACTGTACCTTGTTACGGGTAAGGCCGCCTAGCGTTGGCATGATCTCATAGACGCCCTTCACTTCCATGCCTTCCAGTTTCATGCGACGTGCCATGATCAGGCCGATATCACCGGACCCCAGGATCACAGCAGTCTTGCCCGGCAGGTACCCTTCCAGATTGATGTAGCGTTGAACGGTTCCGGCCGTCAGCACACCTGCCGGCCGATAGCCCATCAGTTGGATCTGACTGGCCGAACGTTCACGACATCCCATTGCCAGGATGATCGCGCCACAGGTGATTTCCATCATGCCGTCTTTATTGTTGCAGGCATAGATCACTTTTTCTTTTGTCACTTCCAAAACCATCGTGTCCAAAAGGACGCCGATATCTGTCTGCTCCAATTCATCGATAAAGGTCTGCGCATATTCGGTGCCAGTCATCCGCCGGCCGAAGCGGTGAATGCCGAACCCATCGTGGATGCACTGTTGCAGGATACCACCCAGTTCCACGTCCCTCTCGATGATCAGTACTTTTTCGACGCCTTCTTTCCGGGCTTTCAGGGCCGCTGCCAGTCCGGCAGGACCGCCGCCGATCACGGCGACGTCAATCTGCATCTTTTTCATGACTGCGCACCCCCTTTTCTGTTTTCCTCAAACAATACCCTGCTGTTCCCATCTTTCAGATGGATCTCGGTCCACTCTTTTCCAAGTTCGCGCGCAAGAATTTCCAGCACCTTCGGCTGGCAGAATCCGCCCTGGCACCTGCCCATACCGGCGCGCGTCCGTCGCTTGATCGCGTCGATCGTGGTCGGTACGATTGGCGAGTCGATTGCATCCAGAATCTCCCCCTCTGTGATCTGCTCGCACCGGCAGATCACGCGTCCATACCGAGGATCCTTTTGGATCAGTTCATCCTGCTCCTCGCGGGTAAGATGCCGAAACGCCACGCGTGGCTTTCGGATCGGATCATATTTTTCATTCCTCTTGATATCTTTTGCATCGTCCAGAACAATGCCCTCTACCATTTTTGCGATTGCCGGCGCGGAAGCAAAACCCGGCGACTGGATCCCGCCCACATTGATAAAGCCGTGAGTGATCTCCGACATGCCGATCACAAAGTCCTCTGAATAATCCGCCGGACGCACGCCACAGAATGTCTTAATGATATCTTTATAGCCAGCGTTGGGATTGCTGCTTGTGCCCATTGCGTAAGCAAGGTCTTCCGGTGTCGTGGTGTTATCCTCTTTATCCGGCACTTCTGTTGCGGACGGTCCCAGCAGCATCTGCCATTCATTCGTCCGGCACATGCCGCCACCCTTGGATTCCTCATTCTTCTGATTCTGGATCATGTTCATATCCATGATCATCACGACCGAATTGAATTCCGGAGGACAATGACGGTCCAGGATCGCCAACGTCCCCTTTCGCCCGTGTATTGTAAAGCACTTATCACCGGCCATCGCCGAGATCTCATCTGCATAAACTCCTGCGCAATTGATCACGTATCTCGCTTCGATGATACCTTTGTCTGTGAGCACACCTTGCACTTCGCCGTCTTCGTGCAGCACATCGGCCACCGTCGTATTCAGCATAAACTCCACGCCGTTCTGCGCGGCATTCTCCGCCAGAGCCACGACCACTTCATACGATTCCACCTGTCCGAAACTCGGGAAATATGCACCGCCAATGATATTGAGATGCCGGTTAGCCAGATTCGGTTCCAACTCCAGTGCTCTTTTCTCGTCCACCATTTCCGGCTCCACTACGCCGTTGATCAGCGCAACTTTATACACCATTTCGGCTGCCGGCATCAGACGCTCATCCGTCACCACCCCGAGGCATCCGCACCAGTCCAGCGCGAAACCAAGTTCCTTCGCCCACTGGTCGTACATGCGGTTTCCCTCAATGTTTAATTTCGCTTTCAGTGTACCTGGCTTGACCGACATTCCGGGATGGATGTTGCCGTTGTTTGCTTTGGACGCGCCCGTGCAGACATCATCCGACATCTCCACAACTACGATATCCAGATCATACTTGGATAGTTCCCTCGCAATGCCGCATCCACTGACTCCCGCGCCAACAATGACCACATCTGCTTTCCGGATGACGCCCTTTTTGCGGCCTGCTTCTGCGAAAGCGCTGTAATCCTTCTTCGGAATCACAAGATCCTTCACCGTCAATTCATTGACGACATTTCGGACGCCTTCCAGTTTAGCCAGAAAATGTCCAATGTCGACGACCTGCTGCCAGGATGAAACTTCTCCCTGGACAGTCACGATTGTCCGCGCATCCATCGAGAGTTCCAGATCGACATTCGGAAACATTTCGCCCACACTCTGTTTGATTTCTTCTAACGTCATATGTAAACCCTCTACTTCTTATACTGTGCGTAGATATCCTGCGTCTTGCTGTATAGCGGCGCCAGCTTTCCGAAGATCTCTTTCCACACGCCGTCGTACAGAACTTTGTATAATTCATGTTCTTTCATATCCGGCTCGAAGCGGTCGCGCTCATGCACCATACCCGCGACTGCCTCGTTGAAATCCTGATAATCGCCCATTGCCACAAAAGCTGCCATGGCACTGCCAAGCCCCGTGACCTCATGCGTATGCACACGGACGACCGGAATTCCGAACATATTGGCCGTGATCTGGCAGATCTCTGCGCTCTGTGATCCGCCGCCTCCCAGCCGGATCTCTTTTACGGTAAAGTTCCCGGCTGCTTCAGCCTGCTTGATGCCTTCCATCAGCGAATAGTTAATGCCTTCGATCACTGCGCGGTACATATGCACTCTTCCATGATAATCGGCCATGCCAATAAACCCGCCCTTTGCGAATGGCATCTGCATGCTCGGTGTAAAGTATGGCTGGAACATCAGTCCGTCACACCCTGCCGGAATATCTTTCAGTTTTTCATTCAATAATTCGATTGCTGTCTTGCCGGTCGTCTTTGCCGCTGTCCGTTCCAGTTCTGCAAACTCTTTCTGGAACCAGGATACCAGCCAATATCCACGGTAGATCTCAAACTCTGGTGTGAAACTTCCCGGGACGACGGACGGATATGGCGCCATATATTTAGCCAGCTCGTAATAATCAGCTGAATTGAAATCCATCGTTGCCATCGTTCCAAGTGACAACGCTACCTGCTCTTTCCTGATACAGCCCATACCGATCACTTCGCAGGCCTTGTCGGCGCCGGACGGATAGACCGGCAGGCCTTCTTTCAGGCCGGTGTCCGCTGCCGTCTGCGCTGTGATATATCCCATCGCGCTTCCGGTCTCTGCCACATCCGGCAGTTTCTCTGTCGGAATATCAAAGATCGGACGCACGATGTCCTTCGGGCCCTTCCAGGTTCTTGCTTTATTATCAAATGGAATATGTCCGACCAGGCTGGCTGCTGCATCGATGAATTTACCGGTCAGCTTGAAGGTCAGATAACCGGAAAGCATCAGAAATTTATGTGTCTTTTCCCAGATCTCCGGCTGCTCCTCCCGGATCCAGTTGCACTGTGATTTTTTATACTGCAGGTCGAAGAAATCTTCGAGTTTGATCATTTTCAGGACCGGCTTCATGATGCCCGTCACATTTGGGCTTCCCTTTGCCTGCCGGTTGTCGATCCACACGATGGCCGGACGCAATGGCTTGCCCTCTTCATCCACGCAGACCGAGGTGTCGCGGATCGTTGAGATCGTGACGCCTTCGATCGCTTCAAACCGTTCCGGCATTTCTTCCCTGATCATCTTCGCGCATTTGCACATGCAGTCATAATACATATCCGGATCCTGCTCCGCCCAGCCCAGCTGCGGCGAAACATACGCAGGATCGTAGACGATCTGTTTCTTCGCAAGAATGTCGCCCGTGCTGTTGATCAAAAGTGCTCTGGCGCTTTGCGTGCCAATGTCAAATGTCAAAACAATTCTTTCCTTCTCTCCCATGTTACTACTTCCTCCTTAATAAAACTTCATTGTCCGATCGCCGTTCAATACCTCCTGCTGGATTTTGCTGATCCGCTCCGCATCCAGGTACTTGGCGAGCAGTCTGTCCATTCCATAGTTTTTATCATTGACCAGTATGACTGGTGTATTCATATCTTCTATACTGAATCCGCGTATTCCTTCGATCGGGACTTCGTTCAACTGATATTGTTCCGCATGTTCGTTCCAACCAATCTTCCGGAATACCACGCAATCTACCTTACGGTTCATTAGGATGTCTTCGACACCAATGAACGGGAATTCCACAATCTCTACTTGTTTGCCTTTGCAGAGTTTTTCCGTCAGAACGCACTGATCCTCGCATACCGGATCCACCCCCATGCGCATGCCATCCTCGATCTCGCTCTTCGATGGGTCGAGAAAGTACAGGACGTACTCTTTGGAATATTCCGCCCCGGTCAGTTCCGCGCAGATCTTCAGATCCGGATACTCCTTCATATGCAGTTTTGCCGCGCTCCGCGAGGAAACCATAAAATCATAGACGCCATTCGCCAGCGTCTCCGCGCGTTTGGACGATCCACTCATGTAGGCAAATGATATCCCGACCGGCGCTTTGGATAATTCCTCGCAGATAGCCGTTGCCAGACTGGTGAAGTACGGCGTCATTGGGATCGGCATCGTGCCTGTAATGGATTCCCATCCGGTATGCCCGTAGAGTTTTGTCTGATCAGCGGAGGTCAGATAGGACCCCAGTACACCGCGTTTTTCCACGCGGATACTGCCATCATTGATCAGCGTCTCCATCGCCTTTTGGACAATGCCGCGCGAAACGTGAAACATATCGGTATATTCCTGAATGGTTGGAGCCTTCTGTCCCATCTCACTCAGGAACAGGTCCCTTGCCATATTCATCAGGATTACTGCTGATTTTTTGTAAAGATTTCTGGTGTTGGTCATGCCTGCTTACCATTCTTTGCGTTTCAGGAGCATGCTGGCAATTACTAATTTCTGCACTTCTGTTGTCCCTTCCACAATGGAGAAGGCCCGTGCATCCCGCATCAGTTTCTCGACCGGATATGCTTTCGTATAGCCGTATCCACCGAAGATTTCCATCGCCTTGTTTGTCACATCCAACACTGCTTCTGCAGCAAATGCTTTTGCAATCGAAGCAGCTTCTTCAAAGTCTTCTCCCTGTTCCATCAGTTTGAGACCTCTTCCCGACAGAGTTCTGATGGCCTCTGTCTTGATCTTCATCTCTGCCAGTTTCATGCGGGTAGCCTGCTGTTCCGCGATCGGCTGGTCAAACTGAATCCGCTCTTTCGCATAGGCAACTGCTTCATCCAATGCCCTTTGAGCCACGCCTGCAGCGACGGCGCTGATCCAGAGTCTGCCTTCGATCAATGCTCCCATGATTGCCCGGGTCCCCGTTAATTCCAATCGATTCTCCGGGAGGTCAGCATCCCGTGTGTGGTTTTCCTTATCCAGCAGTGCATCCGCTCCGACATGACAGTTGTCCAGGATAATCGAGCTTGTGCTACAGCTGCGGAGCCCCATCTTTTCTTCTTCTGCTCCGATTTTGAGACCCTCTGTCCCTTTCCGGATCAGAAAAAGCGACGGAAGTTCAGCCTCTCCTTCCAGTACTGCCACACAGTAAAAGTCTGCGATGCTCCCATTGGTCACAAAAAGTTTCGTGCCATTCAATACGTAACCGTCGCCCTCCTCTTCAGGGAGTGCCTTCGACTGAATGTTAAACGCATCGGACCCAGCCTGACTCTCTGTCAGACAGAATGCGCCGATCCCTCCTTCCGCAAGGATCTTCGCGACTTCCTCTTTCTGCGCCTGATTTCCTGCCATCATGACAGCTTTGACAGCCAGTGCATTTCCGGCCAGTGATACTGCAAGTCCGGCATCCGCATAAGCAATCCGCTCCAGAACTGCCGCCACATCCACCGGCGTGATACCTAATCCTCCCAACTCCTCCGGAAGTGTCAGCATCGGATAGCCGAGTTCCTGCATCTTTGCCACTGCCTGTGATGGATGCCTTTCACCGCGATCCCATGATGCACTGACCGAATCCACATATTGCCTGCAATACTTTGCGGCATCTTCAATCAGTCCCTTCCCTGCTTCTGAAATAAAATACGTCATGTCTGGTCCTCCTCCACTTTTTGTTCCAATACATCCATTATTTTCATACAGTCTTCCACGATGCCATATTGCGCGTAATGAAAAATTGGTGCTTTCTTATCTGTATTTACAGCGATCAGCATTTTTACGTCCTTCATTCCCCGCATCAGCGGGCCAGCGCCGGAAACGCCAAACGCAATGACTACATCTGCATGGATCGTCTGTCCTGATACCCCCACGATTGTTTCGTAGCCGGCCCAACCGCTCAGGACTGCCGCCCTTGTGCAGGCTGCTGCCGCTCCCATTTTTTTCGCGAGCGCCTCCATGCGCTCATAATTCTTTTTATTTCCCAATCCTTTGCCGCCCAGAAACACGATCTTTGCCTTTGTCAGATCTGCTTCTTCCCCCTGCGGCTCCGGCAGGGCAATTGTGGCAGTCAGTTTCCCTGCCGGTATCAGTTCCTCGGCATGAGTGCTGTAAATATTTCTAACAGCATACAGAACGCCATCAATCATTTCAAAATGATCCACATCCACGCACACCTTTCGCCCGCTGGCTGCTGCTAATTGTTTTGCGCGTGGATCATTTGCCGTCGCACAGATCAGTATCAGATCTGCGTCGTTTGCCGCTTGAAGGACTTTCGCCGTATCCGAAGCATCATCCATGATCTGAAGAGCCGCGTCCTCCGGCAACGTCACAAGAATGTCCTTCACCTTCTTCGGAATATCTTCTAAAGTACCATTTTGTTTGAATAGGATCAGCATCACCTTCATCATTTCACCTCGCTGATCTT
>JAFZKG010000080.1 GCA_017553695.1 Lachnospiraceae bacterium | reverse complement strand
GTCAACGGTGGCCGGCCTGCATGGCACTGTGCCGACGTCCCGTTCTTCATGCACACAGCGATGCAGTTCCCGATCAACAACTTTGATGGTGCAGAAAAACTGATGGGAGAAATGTGCGGGGCGTTTGTTGCGTTCGCAAGGACCGGTGACCCGAACGGAGAAGGTCTCCCGGAATGGCCAGCATTTGATGCAAAAACCAGGCCAACCATGGTTTTCACCACCGACGGGAGCCGGACAAGATATGATTTCGATACCGACATCCTGGAAGACCTCAAGAAATTTGATAAACCATTTATTTATCCGGATTGAGAAAACAGTTCAGAAAGGAAAGCCATTATGAATTATTACGTCAATGGATCAGCCCTCTGTGAGGGCGATGGCAGCTGTGAGCGGCCGTTCAAGCGCATCGGTGATGCAGCAAAAGTTGCAATGCCGGGTGATGAAGTCATTGTTGCCAAGGGCGTATACCGGGAATATGTAAATCCGGTACACGGTGGAAAGAAGGATGCCCGCATCGTATACCGCTCAGAGGAACCGCTCGGCGCGGTGATCACCGGTGCGGAAGTCGTAAAAGGCTGGAAGAAATACAAAAAGTATAAGAATGTCTGGACCGTCCGGGTCCCGAACGGCATCTTCGGGTCATACAATCCGTATACGACTGAGGTCTACGGCGACTGGTATTTTGCACCGGCCGTCCGACACACGGGCGCTGTATATCTGAATGACCGGATGCTCTATGAGACCGAATCACTGGAAGAATGTATTGCCGGAGAGGTCTACTCTCCTTCCTGGGAACCGGAATATTCGAAATTCAAATGGTACACCGAGCAGGATGGAGATGAAACGATTCTCTACGCAAACTTCCAGGGTGCAGATCCAAATAAAGAAAATGTTGAGATCAATGTCCGCAGACGCTGCTTCTTCCCGGAGAAAACCGGCCGCGGATACATCACGGTGAGCGGGTTTGCAATGACAAAGGCTGCCACAACCTGGGCACCTCCGGCCGCATTCCAGGATGGCCTGATCGGGCCGCACTGGAGCAAAGGATGGATCATCGAAGACTGTGATATTTCCAACAGCAAGTGTTGTGGCATCTCTCTCGGCAAGTATTATGATCCGGAGAATGATCATTACTTTACGACCAGGCATATGAAGAGCCCGACACAGATGGAACGTGACGCGGTCTGCCGCGGACAGTATCACGGCTGGCTGAAAGAACGGATCGGTTCGCACATCGTGCGTCGCTGCCATATTCATCACTGCGAGCAGACCGGTATCGTCGGCCGCATGGGCGCCGTGTTCTCGGTCATTGAAGACAACCATATTCATAACATCAATAACATGCAGCAGCTGGGCGGGGCGGAGATTTCCGGAATCAAACTGCACGCTGCCATCGACGTGACCATCCGCCGAAATCACATCCATCATTCCACAATGGGCATCTGGTGCGACTGGGAAGCGCAGGGCACACGGATCTCGCAGAACCTGCTGCACGATAACCAGCGTCCGGATTTTGCCACTGTGGCACAGGGCGGCATGGGCAGCCAGGATATCTTCGTGGAAGTCGGCCACGGCCCTACTCTGATCGACAATAACATCCTGCTCTCCAAAGCATCATTGATGATCGCGACCGAAAGCGTCGCCATGGTGCACAACCTGATCCTCGGTGCCTTCCTCGCGGTTGGCAGCGGAACTGGTCCAAGATATACGCCATATCACATCCGTCACAGGACAGAAGTGGCTGGTTTCATGACGATCCTGCACGGTGATGACCGGTTCTACAACAATATCTTCGTACAGAAATGGCCGATCCTCATCGACGAAGAGACCGGGGAGAAAAATGAAAAGGATTCCCTTGTCGGAACATGGCAGTTTGACGAGTATCCGACATATGAAGAATGGATTCCGAACTTTGAGCTGGACAATCCAAAGCCAAGCATGATGAAACTGGCAAGATGGCATAATGAAGAACATCTCCCGGTATGGGCTGCCGGCAATGCATATCTCGGTGGCGCAAAACAGTGGAAAAAGGAAACGAACTGTTTTGTAAACAATAAGGCAAAAGTAAAAGTGGAACTGAAAGAAAAGAACGGCAAGTTCTATCTGGATACCAACCTTTATGAGATCCTTGGCGATTACACGGCAGGAATCGTAGACAGCGATATCCTCGGCAAGGCTTTCCAGCCGGAGCAGCGGTTTGAGGCTCCAGACGGATCCGCCATCACCTTCGACCGCGATTACTTTGGCGATACCAGAAGCATCCTGGCAGTGCCGGGACCGTTTGTATCCAAAGCCAGCCTCAAGAAGAGTCTCTGGTGATCTTTCTTTTCACCATTACTCCTGCACGTCCTGCCAGTTCAGACAGCACAGCATCCTTTCATCATTCAGGTCGTGCAGGAGTTGACATTTCCTGCTTCTCATATCATATACACCAATAATGTTTTTCAGGTCCTCATCTTCCGTGTAGTTTGAGACGGTATTCGGAAGGGAGGTGAATTTTTCCGGTTCCCAATGCAGCGTGCTTGCATTCCGGAAAATGGCTGTGTACATGATCTCTGCTTCGACCAGATCCTGAAATATATGACTTCCATAGGATAGTTCCGGGTTGTATCCCGCGGAGCTTTCTGCCACTTCACAGATTGCATCAAATTCACTGATATCCGAAAAGACGACCGGCACACCGAGTTCCGGAGAAGAAGTCCCGATCCGTCCCGGAACGATCAGCATCATATGTTTGTTCTGCTCCCGGAATTCCCAGTTGATCTTTCCTATGACGCGCGCGACATCTGCTTTGTTGTTATAGGGCAGATTGTAATAACCAATCGGATCGACATAGACAAGCGTATCGATCGGGACACTTCTGGAAAGCCCCATGGAAGTTCCTTTGCACTCCAGAAAAACATCTTCCTCAGGCAGTTCTTTCGGCATCTGAACTTTTCCTTTATCCATGAATACCTGCAGCGGGCGGCACTGCAAAAGGTTGATCATATAGGCGCCGTCCTCCGAAACATTGATCGTATATTCAATGTCGACCGGATAGTCATATTCCTCCGAGATCAGGCGCATGAGTTTCCGCATGTTCTCCATCAGATCTTTTTCCGCCACGAGTCCCTGACAGGAAATGAACAAGACTTCTCTGGCCCGTCCTAGTTCCCTCAGCCTCCACTCAGCTTCAATGTCATGTTCCAGCATCGTCTTTTTTACATGATTCGGAAGGCTCTCTTCCATATCCTGCAGTGTGATCTGCTTCAGGGCTTTTTCATTCATATCAATGACTTCCATCCGTCTCTGCGAATACTGATGCTTTGCACTCACCGTTGTATAGATGGTTGCTTCCGGTTTGTCCAGACTGACCAGTCTCGGATAGGAACCTTCTTTGCGGTCTACCGCCGAGGTTCCTAATCCCATAACCAGACGCAGCATGCCTGCGGACGGATCCGTATCTTTCAGGAAACGATACGGACTGTAAGAATAGCCAACACCGGCGGCACATGGCATATACCGGTTTCCGAAATAAGATCCGGATACCCGCTGTACCAGCAGCGCCATCTGTTCATCTTTTTGATTTAATCCCCGTCGTTTTCTGTAATCCAGTGCAGAAAGATGCATCGTGCTGGCATAAACGATCTTGATGGCCTGCTCAAATTCCTCCAATCGTTCCCGCATTGTACCCCGGTTTGCGCAGAAGACCGATTCATATTTTCCGGCAAATGCATTTCCGAATCCATCTTCCAGAATACTGCTGGAACGGACAATGAATGGATCCTGGCCATAGTATTCCAGGATATGCAGGAACTGATCCAGCATTCCCGAGGAAAACGTACCATTCAAAAGCTTATCGGCGAATTCATCTGCAAGAGTAAAGTATTCTTCGTCCGTTCTCTGGCGGATCCTGAGATCCCAGTAATCATTATCTACAATATAAGAGTAATAAACGTCCGAACCTACATAGAAGGAATCATGCGGTTCCAAAAGCGCATACAATTCCGGGTCCTGATTTTCGATGATCTTCCGGGCAAGCAGCATACCGCAGGCCTTTCCTCCGATCAGTCCGGTTCCGATCATATGATCCCGGACACGGAAAAAATCCTCCGGAGTGAAATTGTTCCGGATCATCTCATTCATTTTTTCATCATGCGTCATCATGATGTCGCACATTCTGGCGCATTGCTCAGAGATATCCACACCCACTGAATGAAGGATCCGGGACTGGTTAAAGAACTGGTCCCATGAATCGGTCGCCTGATCGCTCTCCGGCCGTTGATGATCATTCAGTACCTGATAAAAGCGGCTGGCCAGCATCCCATCCAGGATCGGTTTGAAGGAGCCATCTTCCGGGTGATAAATATGCGGAAGAAACATCGTATCCGAATAACGGTTCCAGACTTTTTCCGGACGGACATAGACGTTCTCTTTATCGGAATACACATCCAGGAACAACTGTGTGGTATCACTGATCTTTGCAATGGCCTGTGATGAATGCCTGCCACGGATGATTGGGAAAAATGCGACGGTATCCAGAATGAAAAGGAACGGACAGGTGACACGGAAAAAGTTTCCCATCATCAGATCGGTGGCCCAGGCCGTCTGCAATTCCGAAAGACAGTCAAACACGTAGAAGGCATCTTTGCCTTCCTGTTCAATGATGTTATGGATCTCGACGGTGAATGTTTCAAAATGCCGGGAAAGCGGCACATGTACTGTCTTCACTTCGGGACATTCTGCAACAAGCGGCTCGTGACTTGCAAAGCGGATATAAATGATATTCCTGTAATCCTTTTTTGCCTGCTCAATATAAGGATCTGCAAACAGGCGGAATTCGGAAAGATCTGAGACCCTCCAGACAACATTATCTCCAAGCCGGATGTTATCCAATATTTGATCCATCTCCGGAATGCCGGATTTCACTCTTTCAAATGCAGCCATGACAAGTCTCCTTTTTTATGAATGAAAAAGGCGCCCTGTACAAACGTACAGAACGCCTTTGCTCTATTACAGAACACATTTTATATCTGGTCCCTCACATTGTCAATGGACTGTGGTCCATGCTAAAATATAAAAAAGAAAAAGAAACAGGAGGACTGCCCGATGAGAGAGATCACATTAGGAAATACAGGGATCAAAACGCCACAGAATGCGTTTGGCGCATTGCCAATTCAGCGCGTGGATAAAGAACAGGCGGTAAAGATCCTGCGGAAGGCTTATGACGGAGGGATCATTTTTTATGATACCGCCCGTGGATACACAGACAGTGAAGAAAAACTCGGTGCCGCTTTTGAAGGGATGCGCGACAAAATCTATATTGCAACCAAAGCGATGCCTCTGAACCCGGAAAAACTCCGGACGGATCTGGAGACAAGTCTGAATAACCTGAAAACAGATTATATCGATCTGTACCAGCTTCACTGTGCATCTCAATGCTATCGTCCGGATGATGGGACCGGCATGTATGAGGCACTTTTAGAAGCAAAACAGCAGGGAAAGATCCGGCATATCGGCATTACAGCACATAAGATCGGTGTGGCAGAAGAGATCGTCGAAAGCGGTCTGTATGAAACGTTGCAGTTCCCGTTTTCCTATCTTGCTACCGACCGGGACATTGCGTTAGTCAAAAAGTGTGAAGAAAACGGCATGGGATTCATCGCCATGAAGGGCCTGTCCGGCGGGCTGCTCACGAATGCTGACGCCTGCATGGCTTTCATGAGTCAGTATCCGGTCCTTCCGATCTGGGGCATCCAACGAGAATCAGAACTGGAAGAATGGCTTGCCTTCTTCCAGAAAGACATTTCCATGACAGCAGAATTAAAGGCCGTGATTGAGAAAGACCGTGCAGAACTGCTAGGTGACTTCTGTCGCGGCTGTGGATATTGTGCCCCTTGCAGTGTGGACATCATCATCAGCCAGTGTGCAAGAATGTCACAACTGATCCGCCGTTCTCCGTCACAGGGTCTGCTTTCAGAACAATGGCAGAAAGAAATGATGAAGATTGACGAGTGCATCGACTGCGGGCTGTGCAAAAAACGCTGTCCATACGAACTGGACATCCCTACCCTTCTCCGTAAGAATTTGGAGGACTACAGGAACATTTTAGCCGGAAAGGCAGAATGCTAAACAGTACAATTACGGGAAATCCCGCACCAATAAAACAAAAAGGAGAGACCGGATATGAAAAAAGATTTTTCAAGACTGGATGCGCTACTGGAAGAGTTTGCAAATAACAGCGTACCTGGCTGTACCTGCAGCATCATGCAGGGCGATGAAGTGATCTACGAAGGAGCGGCCGGATATGCCGATATTGCTTCCGGAAAGAAGGCAAACGGACATTCCATGTTCCGTCAGGCATCCACAACCAAACTGTTTACCTATGCCATCCTTGGCATGCTTTACGAGGAAGGCAAATTTCTATTTTCCGACCCGGTCGGCAAATATCTGCCGGAATGGGCTGAGACGAAAATGTTTGTGCAGCGGCCGGACGGAACCGTAGACATTGTTCCGACAGAAAAACCGCTGAACATTCATGATGCCGTCTGCATGATGTGCGGCCTGCCATACTGCATGGCTCCGGTTGCAAATACCTCTACTCCAACGCTCGAGGCCATGAGCCTCCGCATTGCGAAACTGCTGGAGAACGGCACTCCGAACCTGCGTGACGAAGTGCGTGTCATGGCAGATGTTCCGGTCATGTTCGAGCCGGGAACCCACTGGTATTATGGTTTTGGAAGTGAGATCACCGGCGCCCTGGTCGAAACTCTGACAGACAAACCGCTGCGCGAAGTCTTCCGTGAGCGCGTGATCGAGCCTTTGGAGCTTGCTGATACGGATACCTTCATCACACCGGAGAATAAAGACCGTGTTGTGACGAATTACCGAAAATATCCGGATGGGAAACTGGAACCGGCAGCCGATATCTTCGATAAATCCATGTATGCGGAGAATACGCCGGTTGGCGCTCGTCCGAATCTGATTACTTCTTCTACCGACTTTGCAACGTTCATGCAGATGCTGGCAAACGGCGGTGTTTATAAGGGAAGAAAACTTCTCGGCGCCGGCACCGTGGCCATGCTTCACGAAAACCAGCTGAATGAAGCACAGATGAATGATTTCACGAATGACTATCTGGCCGGCTATGGATATGGGTTCGGCTTCCGTACCCTGCTGACACAGAAATACGGACATAACGGACATCTGGGATGCTTTGGCTGGACCGGGGGATCCGGCATCTGGGTCGAGGCAGACCCGGTAGACAAATTCTCTATCGCTTACATGCACAACATGATGCCGAACGAGGAACTCTATCACCATCACCGCGTGCGTACCGTCGCTTATGGATGCATGCTGTAATTCAACAAGAGGATAGCCGTAATGGAAGAAACCAACAAAACAATTGCGGAACTCCTTTCGGAGAATGCGCTGAATACCCGCTTCGAGGATCTCAGCGAAAACAATATCCGCATCTGCAAAGATAAGCTGCTGGATAACATCGGAAATCTGGCTGGCGGTGCCCTCGCATTTGGGAACCGGGAAGTGCTGGAAATCGTGGACAGTTACGGAGAAACAGGAGAGGCTCCGGTCTTTTTCCTGAAAGGGAAAGCGTCGCTCGGCGATGCAGCCATGGTCAATGCCATGAGTTCCCGTTCTAATGATTATGAGCCGATGTTCATGAATCTGGACGGGACACGCCTTCCATCAAAGGAGTCGGCCACCCTTATCAATGCTGTTTTGACGGCCGGTGCCATGTATGGCTTTTCCGGCAAAGACTATATTACGCATGAAATCGTCGGTGAAGACCTTTCCGTCCGAATCATGGCTGCCGGCGGGCGCTGGAACTTTGATGTCGGTTGGGACAGTTCCTTTACGATGCCGATCTACGGAGTCTGCGCGCAGTTCGGACGGATCCGCGGCCTTACCCCGCTGCAATTGAGAGATGCCTGGGGCATTGCCATGGGCATGGTCGGCGGCACGATGTCCCATATCTTCGATTATGCGACATCGGCAAAACTCGGCGCCGGCTATAATATCCGGAATGCTGATTTTGCGACAAGACTGGCGAAAAAAGGGTTCCCAAGCCTGATCAATATTTTTGAAGGTCCACGGAATCTTTATCATCAGTACCGCGGTATGGATGAAGCCTGTGATCCGCAATTCCTTCGTGAAGGGCTGGGTGAGAAATATTACATGGAGGAATCCATAAAGTTATATCCGGTCGGATCTCCAGCGACGATCGTCGCTTTTGCAGGAAGCGAATTATATGGGATCTGCGATCCGGCAGATATTACCGACATCGAACTGGCTGTCCCGGATGGATATGTCGAGATGTATTATTGGCCGCCTTACGAAACCGGGCGTGATCCGCTGACGCATGCGCAGTTCAGTTACCAGTATGCTTTATGCGCACCACTCCTTTGGGGTGCCTTCCGTACGTCGCATTATTCCGAAGAACACTTGCGGGATCCGGAACTTCTGCGTCTGTGTTCGATCACCCGGATGATCCACGATGAAACTCTTCCGACAGATAAGACGGGCGGAGCCACTACGTCATTCAATATGATCCGGGTCACGATCACTACAAAAGATGGAAAGACCTATTCCGTGAATAAAAGCAGCACAGATTTCAACATGCATACCTATCCGACCAGGGAGCAGTTGCTGGCAAAATTCTGGGATCAGGTAAACACCTATGGTCTGCTAAGTCAGCCGGCTGCAGAAAAATGCATCGATCTGGTCGATCATCTGGAAGATTTGGCTGATATGCGGGAACTAACCGAATTGTTAGTCTGAGCATCCTGCTCTTTCATAAGAAAGGCTGTCCGTAGTGGACAGCCTTTCTTATTATGATCTCATACGATCTTTATTTCAGTTTCCATGACCAGAAGAGGTAATCACATACTTCCTTTGCCCAGTCTTCTTTCCCTTCTTCCACGTCATAGTCAATGCAGAATTTATGATCACTCGTGGAGTTCACACAGTAGATCCGGTAAACATGCTTAACGTCCTTATCGTTCGTATAGGTGATCTCACAGGCGTTCATATAATACCGTCCTTCCTCCGGTGGCTGGATCTCTGCAAGGTAAGCGGTCTTATACTTATCCGCCAATTCCTGTGCGATCTTTGACGCGATATCGTCGTATAAACTGGAGCCCTCCAGATATTCGATCACGATCTTCTGGTTTCCTTCCGGATTTGTGATCTCAACAAGGTCGTCCTCTTCCTTGATCTCGATGGATCCGACCAGATCTGCCCGAATGGCGATCATGCCATATCCGAGACCAGTGAGATCCTTCACCACGAATTCTCTGATATTCGGATTACCGTGGACGTTCATGCTTGCAAGGAAGGCTTCGCCCTCTTCCTCCTGCAGGCTGCCGGAATTTTTCTCCAGATAGTAGCACATGATGTAGCAGCCGAATGGATAATCACAGTCACCAATGCAGAGTTTTCCTACGGCTTCGCTGCCATTTCGCAGTTCCATCTTCACCGGATATACGAGGAAGTCTTTTCCGTTATAGATCTCTGTCGTGGCATCTCCCGTGATTTCCAGCGCGTTCACGCCGATGATGTTTTCCACGTACTCGTTCATCATATCCGCACGTGTCAGGAAATCCTCCCGGTCATAGACCAGTGCGCCAACGGTATCCGTATTCATATATGTGACGAACTGTCCGGCATTTCCTTTCTCTGCATAAAGACCTCCCGCGAATTCCTGCACCACATAATCCGGCAATACCTCCACCGAGAAGTTGCCCATTTCATTCTCATAGAGCAGCGCCTGCGGGACCGGATAAGCATCGGCCGATGTCCTTAACGAACCAATTGCGTAGTACAGTTCCCTGTTTTCCGTTGAGGAATTATATCCTTTTGCTGTATAGGTAATGTAGCAGTCCTCATACAATTCCAGATACTGGTCCACATTGCCGCCTTCTGACGGGAGATAGGTCTGGACCGTATATACCGTCTTTCCTTCCACTTCCACTTCCTGGATATCCGAGAAATCCAGATCCCCGTACTGCTGTTTCAGACTTTCCTGATACTGCTTAAAGTAATCCTTCGGCTTGGTCGTTTCATTGACACGGTCGATCAGGACATATGGATATTGTTCTTTTTCGCCGCCATAGATCCGGTCTCCATCCGTTCCACGGTCAGCCAACAGGTCGTCCGGATACAGGAAGGAGATATCCCGGTCTTTATCCACAAAGAGCGAGAATTCTTCTTTGACCTCTAATACTTCCGCCTGCGGTTTTTCATTCACTGTATATTTCTTTGGAAGAAGGAAAATAAGTGCAACTATGATTGCCGCAACGACGACAACAGCTGCTGCGATAATGATCCAAAGCGTCTTAGGTGTTTTCTTTTTCTTTCCTGTTTCTGCAGGAGTCTCCGGCTGCGGGATCTCTGGTGCTTTCAGCTGCGGTTCTGTCATTCCGGCAGGCGCAAATCCCTGCTCTCTCGGGGTGCCGCAAACACTGCAGAATTTTCCGAGATTACCGGTCTTTCCACATGCGCAGTCCCATGGTCCTTCTGCTGGTGCCAGTGCTGGCGCAGGGGCTGCCTCCGGCCGCGGTAATCCACAGTTTCGGCAGAACTTCCCGGCATTCCCTGTCTGTCCGCATGTGCAGTCCCATGTACTGTCAGATCCTGGCAGTTCCAGTTTCGGAACTACTTCCTGTGGCATTTCGACTTTCGGGACCTCCACTTCAGGAGCTGCCATTTCCGGAATCTCAACCTCTGGAATTTCAACTTCCGGAGCGGTTGCTGCAACAGTTCCTGCTGCAACTGCCGCCGGGATCACATCTTCCGACGGGCGCGGTGATCCGCAGCTCCGGCAGAATTTTCCAGCGTTCCCAGTCTGCCCGCATGCGCAGGTCCATGTATTATCAGGCTCCGGAATCTCCAGTGTCGGAACCATTTTCTGTGGAACTTCCGCTTCTGGAAGCACCAACTCAGGAACAATCTCTTCCGGAATCTCGACCTCAGGTACTTCCATTTCAGGAATTTCAGCCTCAGGAATCTCCACTTCCGGCAACTCGACCTCTGGTATTTCTACCTCTGGGGTCTCAGCTTCCGGAATCTCAATTTCTGGAATCTCGACTTCCGGTACTTCCATTTCCGGCAATTCAACCTCTGGCATTTCTACCTCTGGAATCTCTACTTCTGGGATATCCACCTCAGGTATTTCGGCTTCCGGAACTACGGCTGCCGCAACTTCTGCCGCTGCAACGGCGGCTGCCGCAATCACTGCACCTTCCGCGCGCGGTCTACCGCATTTGCTGCAGAATTTTGCTGTGTTTCCGATCCTGCCGCAAATGCAGTCCCAATTTCCGTCTGCTATTGCTTCTTCTGTCACTGGTGCTTCGATCACCGGTTTCGGTGTTCCGCACTTGGTACAGAATTTTAATGTATTCTCTGCTCCGCAATTACTGCATATCCATTTTTCACCCATCTCACGTTCTCCTATCTATTTCTTACGAAATGGTTCCCAGATCAATGACTCCTCCGCTTGTCATGTTGATCACAGCAAAACTGGAAGAGTCCGTGGACCAGCTTCCGTCCGACTGCAGGTAGAACCTCGACATCGTGGAATCATTATAAACTGCCAGTAATTCCAATGCATAAGTGCCTTCCGGAATCATTCCATAAACATTTCCATCACTGTCCGGCACTATCCACATGTAGGTAGAATAATAGGTGTCGTCCGCCTTATCATATTCATAAGGCACGATACGTGTCACCTTTGTGGCTTCACTGACCTTGACCGTTGCTTTAATGTGACCGAAGCCACTTCTTTCATAAGCATAGGCGTTTGCGATCCGGTCTCCAACCAGTCCCAGCTCTTCCCAGGTCTCATCCACCAAATCGGCATAGGACTGATCGATTCCATTTATCTCCATACTCATCAGGAGCGCTGCATACACTTCATCAAAATCATTTCGCGGCGTCATCAGGCAAGCGGTCGTAAACCACACATCTCTTTCATCTTCCAGAGGAAGTCCGGCATCGTACAGTTTCCATGCCACATATGTCAGCAGGCTGCTGTTGAAATGGTTACCGCCATTATCGTTTGTGGAATCCGCATTCGTAGACGGCACAATATAGTAAACATCACCAACGCAGTTCGGCTGTTCAAACGCATTCGGGTTCGAGGCGCATCTGGTCGGCTGTGCTTTGTTCTGTCCGTGATACCAAAGCGGATCATCCGATTCGACTTTCCCGTCTTCCCGGATCGCCATATGCTCACAGATCTCTCCCATGATATCGCTGAAGGACTCGTTGATGGTTCCCTGTTCGTTGCTGTAGACGCTGCCGGCCATTTCCGTTCCCGTCACGCCGTGCGTGAACTCGTGTGCGATGACGTCCAGGCATTCCTCACAGTTGCCGATTGCGGAAGCACCGAAACACATCCAGCCCTTGATATTGCCATAGGAGCAGGCGTTGTTGACATCCTCTCCGTTTTCTTTCCAGTCTGTCAGGATCAGCATCGGGGTTCCGAACGTATCCGGTCCGTAGCATCCTAATTCGGCATAGAAATCATATGCTCTTCCATAGTTATACATCTCCAGCAGCTGATAG
>JAFZKG010000079.1 GCA_017553695.1 Lachnospiraceae bacterium | reverse complement strand
CTGTGCAGTGGATGGAGGCAAATCCGTTGAGACTTCCATGGGCCTGACTCCGCTGATGGGTCTGATCATGGGGACACGTTCCGGCGAGATCGATCCGGGCGTGATGGAGTTTATCGCAAAGAAAGAAAACCTGGATCTGGAAGGTATCATGAACATCCTGAATAAGAGATCCGGTGTCCTCGGTCTGTCTGGACTCTCTTCGGACTTCCGTGATATCGATACTGCGATCGAAGACGGCAACGAGCAGGCGAAGATTGCCAAAGATGCGTTTGTCCACCGTGTCGTGAATTATGTCGGCGCTTATATCGCTGTGATGAACGGTGTGGATGCGATCGCATTCACAGCAGGCGTCGGCGAGAATGATCCGGATATGCGCAGAGATGTTATGACTCATTTCACATACATGGGTGCAAAGATCGATGAAGAACTGAACAAATGCCGCGGTGTTGAGCGTGTGATCTCGACCGATGATTCCGCAGTGAAGGTTCTTGTTGTTCCGACAAATGAGGAACTGATGATCGCCCGTGATACCGAGCGTCTGGTCCTGAAATAATTGGAAATATATCATTGACAAAGCGCGTGCCTGTGAGTATAATTCCAAGGTACGGCCTTTGGGGCCTGATTTGAATGTTAAGGGAGGTGTACGAAATGAGTATTTGCCCAAAAAATAAAACTTCAAAAGCAAGAAGAGATAAGAGAAGAGCAAATTGGAAGATGAGCGTTCCGAATCTTGCAAAGTGTTCCACATGCGGCGAACTTGTTATGCCGCACAGAGTGTGCAAGAACTGCGGTACATACAATAAGCGCACCATCATTGCGAAGGAAGAAGCTTAAGCATTAAAATTATTGTATTAAGGCTGCCGTGTCGAAAGATACGGCAGTTTTTTTGTCTCTTTTCCCTGGTAAATCTGATTTTTACTGATAATCTATGCCTATACGCACGCTTTATCTTATTAGCTTTGAAGATAGAGCGTGTGATGCAGGCTAATTTGTTTTACGTTTCCTTCGAGAACGATAAGAAAAAAGAGGCAGTTGCAACTGCCTCTTCTGTGTTTTTTTGATTGTAACCGGCGTGAGATTGGATCAATAACTGATGCCTTGCCACAGCATTGCATCGGCCACTTTCAGGAAGCCTGCAACGTTAGCGCCAACCTGCAGGTTGCCCGGCTTGCCGGCTTCTTCTGCTGCTTCTGCGCATGACTGGTAGATGTTGACCATGATAGAGTGCAGTTTCTCATCAACCTCTTCTGCGGACCAGTAGATGCGCTCGCTGTTCTGGGTCATTTCCAGACCGCTGGTTGCCACGCCACCGGCATTACATGCTTTGGAAGGTCCGAAGAGAATGCCTGCCTCCTGGAATGCAGTGATTGCTTCCGGTGTGGATGGCATGTTTGCACCTTCACATACACACATGACGCCATTCGCGATCAGTGCTTTTGCACTTTCCTCATTGATCTCATTCTGGGTTGCGCATGGAAGAGCAATGTCACACTTGACAGTCCAGATGCCGGAGCATCCTTCGGTATATTTTGCTTCCGGATGGACATCAATGTATTCTTTAATTCTTCCGCGGCGGACTTCCTTGATCTCGCGGATGGCTTCGATATCAACACCATTCTCATCAAAGATATAGCCATTGGAATCGCACATTGCCACGACTTTGCCACCCAGTTCGGTTGCCTTGACTGCAGCATAGATCGCCACGTTGCCGGAACCGGAAACGACAACGGTCTTTCCTTCGAAGGAAGTGCCGTTTGCCTTCAGGACTTCGTTGGTAAAGTAGCAGACACCGAATCCGGTTGCTTCCGTACGGACCAGAGAACCGCCGGCACCGACTTTCTTGCCGGTGATGACGCCGGTGAATTCATTCTGCAGTCTCTTGTACTGTCCGAACAGATAACCGACTTCACGTCCGCCGACACCGATATCGCCAGCCGGAACGTCTGTATCAGCACCGATATGTCTGTATAATTCGTTCATGAAACTCTGGCAGAACCGCATGACTTCATTGTCTGATTTGCCTTTCGGATCGAAATCGGAACCACCTTTGGCACCACCCATCGGAAGTGTGGTCAGGCTGTTCTTGAAGATCTGCTCAAAACCAAGGAACTTAATAACGGACAGATTGACGCTCGGATGGAACCGGAGGCCTCCCTTATAAGGTCCGATCGCAGAGTTGAACTGGACACGGAAACCACGGTTTACCTGTACCTTGCCGGCATCATCTACCCATGGAACACGGAACATGATAGTCCGTTCCGGTTCGACGATCCGCTCCATGAGACCATTTGCCTCATATTCCGGGTGTTTCTCCACGATCGGCTCGAGGCTCTCAAACACTTCCTCCACTGCCTGAAGGAACTCTTTCTCACTGCCGCATCTGGAAGCCAGGTCTTCATAGACTCTTTTCAGATATGCATTCGTTAATGCCATTGTTTTTTCCCTTCTTTCATCTTTTATTTTACATGTTGTTTTCTGACACTTTATCGCACTACAACGATAAAATAATGGTAGAATTATATTACATGAGTCCAGCACTTTCAAGAGGAAATCTCTTGAAAACAGCCCTTGTTTTTAGTAAAATTTACTGGAGTGGTCTGTGTACAGCAGACTATTTGAGACGGAATTTTTCCGGGAGGAGCCTGTTTTGGAAGAAACGAAAAGAACGATCATCGCGCTGGATGCCATGGGTGGCGATTTTGCGCCGGCTGAGCAGGTTAAAGGCGCCGTGGACGCGGTCAATGAGAATCCGGGTATTGCTGTAAAGCTTTTCGGCATTGAGGATGCTGTAAAAGCGGAACTTGCAAAGTATCAATTCAATGCGGATCAGATCGAAGTCATCCATGCGCCAACCGTTATTGAGACGGCCGATCCGCCAGTCAAGGCAATCAAGACGAAGAAAGACTCTTCCATGGTCAGAGGCCTGTTTGCTGTTCGGAATGGGGAGGCAGATGCCTTCATTTCCTGTGGCTGTACGGGAGCGCTGCTGGTAGGCGGCCAGACGATCGTCGGCAGGATCCGCGGGATCGAACGTGGAGCGCTGGCCTTTATGGTCCCGTCACTGCAGGGACCGGTCCTGATCATCGATTGCGGAGCCAATGCAGATGCCAGACCGGAAATGCTTCTTCAGTTTGCCCAGATGGGATCTATTTATATGGAAAACATCGTTGGAGTCAAAGATCCGAAGGTCGGCATCATCAATATCGGTGAGGAAGAGGAAAAGGGCAATATGCTGGTCAAGGAGACCGTGCCGCTGCTGAAGGACTGCGAGAGCATCCATTTTGTCGGCAGCGTGGAAAGCCGGGGGATCCCGGAAGGTGAAGTGGACGTGGCTGTCTGCGATGCCTTCGTCGGAAATGTCGTGCTGAAAATGTATGAAGGCGTTTCTTCCGCCCTCATCAAGAAGATCAAGGACGTGTTGATGAGCAATGGAAAGACGAAGTTTGGCGCACTCCTGATCAAAAACGAACTGAAAGACATGCTGAAGGAGTTCTCCAGCGAAGCTTACGGCGGGGCGCCAATGCTGGGTCTGAAGAACCTGGTCGTTAAGCCGCACGGGAATTCCAGATCAAAAGAAATCAAAAACGCGATCCTGCAGTGCGAGGCATTTGTTGCAGCGGATATTGCAGGAAAAATTGCCGGCAATATAGTTGTAAAGAAGTCACAGGAGGACTGAAAATGGAGTTTGAAAAATTACAGCAGATCATTGCAGATGTTCTGAACATGGATCCGTCACAGATCACCGAAGATTCCAAATTTATCGACGATCTGAGCGCTGATTCCCTGGATGTGTTTGAGATCATCACCAGCATTGAAGAGGCATTTGATATTACGATCGATGACAGCGAAGCAGAATCCATCGTGACGGTGGGGGATGCTGTCGAAGCAATCCGGAATGCAGTGAACTGATGGATTACTTAACCGATTTCGAAAATGTAATCGGTTATAACTTCACCAATAAAGATTATCTGCTTACAGCGCTGACGCACAGTTCTTATGTCAATGAGAACAAATACAAGGACACGTCATTGGAAGATAATGAACGGTTCGAGTTTTTTGGTGACGCTATAATCGAGTTCTACATTAGCGAGTATTTATTTAACAAGTATCATAGTTTCCCCGAAGGTGACATGACGAAGCTCCGGGCTTCTATGGTGTGCGAAAAAAGCCTGGCGGAATGTGCAAAAGAGATCCGGCTTGGCGAGTATCTGCGTATGGGAAACGGGGAATCCCGTTCCGGAGGCAGAGAACGCGCATCCATCATTTCGGACGCCTTTGAAGCGCTGGTCGCAGCAATCTATCTGGATTCCGGAGATGATGCTGTGACAAGGAAATTCATTCATGAGCACTTGATCCGGAAACTGGAAAACAAGGATCTGTTTTTCGATGCCAAGACAAAACTCCAGGAGATCATTCAGAAGGGCGGGAACAAGACGCTCCGTTATGAACTTGTCCGGGAAAAAGGACCGGCACATGACAAAATCTTTGAGATCGCTGTCTATCTGAATGATGTGGAAATGGGCAGAGGAAGCGGACATTCCAAGAAGGCGGCTCAGCAGGCTGCCGCGAAGGAAGCAATCACAAAACTACAGACAGAACAGGAACAGAGGTAAACATGTATCTGAAAAGTATAGAGATCCAGGGCTTTAAGAGCTTTGCGAAGAAGATCGTATTTGACTTTCCGGACGGGATCACAGGTATCGTGGGGCCGAACGGCTCCGGAAAGAGCAATGTTGCGGACGCTGTCCGATGGGTCCTTGGAGAGCAGAAGATCAAACAGCTTCGCGGATCCAGAATGGAAGACGTCATTTTTGCCGGCACAGCGAACCGGAAACCTTTAGGCTTTGCGTTCGTCTCCATCACCCTGGACAACTCCGATCACAAACTGAAACTGGAATTTGACGAAGTAACGATCTCCAGACGGGTGTTCCGTTCGGGAGAGAGCGAATACATGATCAACGGCTCCGTCTGCCGTCTGCGTGATGTGCAGGAGCTTCTGTATGATACCGGCATCGGCAAGGAAGGCTATTCCATTATCGGGCAGGGTCAGATTGATAAGATCCTCCAGGGTAAACCGGAGGAAAGAAGAGAACTCTTTGATGAAGCTGTCGGCATTGTGAAGTACAAGAAGAGAAAGACGATCGCTCTTAGGAAGCTGGAGAATGAGCGGCTGAACATGTCCCGCGTGAAGGATATCCTGAGCGAACTGGGGCGTCAGGTCGGACCGCTCCGCAGACAGAGTGAAGCGGCGGATAAATATGTGCAGCTGCGGGATGAACTGAAGAAATATGACATCAACCTCTTCCTGCATGAGAATGGCGAGATCAAGCAGAAGATCAAGGATCTGCATGAGAAGGAGACCGTGGCGGAAGCGGATCTGAAACGCTCGCAGGCGGAATATGAAAACGCGAAGGAAGAATATGAGAAACTGAGCGAAAATATCCATCAACTGGATGAAGAGATCAATGAGGTCAAGACAAAGATCGCGCAGGGCGACATCGTAAAGGAAAGCCTGACCGGACAGATCAAGGTCTTTGAGGAACAGATCAATTCCGCAAATGAGGCGGAGAACCGCTATAACGAGCGTCATGAAGAGATCGAGACTGCCATCCGGCAGGCGGAAGAAGACAAAGAAAAACTGACGAAGGAAAAAGCGGATAATCAGGAAGCACTGACGAAGGCTCTTTCAAGGTCAAATGATCAGGACAGCAAGGTCCTGATGATCCAGAACAGCAGCGAGGAAGTCCGGCAGGAGATCGAACGGAATAAAGAACGGCTGATCGAACTGGTCAATGCCAAAGGCACGATCAATGCGCGACGGGAACGTCTGGATGCGTTGATGGAGCAGATGGCAAAGCGCCGGGAGGAACTGACAGAGGATCTGAAACGTTCCGAATCGGACCGGACAGCGCAGGAAGAAAAAGTCCACAAACTGGAGCAGGAATTCGAAGAAGCCAATAAGAGCCTGGCTGAGCTGGAAACAGACGTCAAGACAAAGGAAGAAGACCTGAAAGAGACCGACGTAAGGATTGCTACCCTGAATAAGGATCTTGGAGACGCCAAACAGCTTGCCATTGCCAACGAGGCAAAACTGGAGTCGCTTCGGAACATCACAGAACGGTATGAAGGCTATGGCAGCAGCATCCGGGAAGTCATGAAATTGAAAGAGACGAAGAGCGGCATCCATGGAGTTGTGGCAGATATCATCAAGGTCGACAAGAAATATGAGATTGCTATTGAGACCGCGCTGGGCGGAAATATCCAGAATATCGTGACGGATACAGAGGCCGTGGCGAAGGATGCAATCGCCTATCTGAAGGCAAATAAATTCGGACGTGCAACCTTCCTTCCGCTGAAAGCAGTGACCGGCAGGGAAGAGTTCCGGAACGAGGAAGTCCTTTCTGAACAGGGCGTGCTTGGTCTGGCAAGTTCCCTTGTCCATGTAGAAAAACAGTATGAGGGCGTAGCACGTTACCTGCTCGGCCGCATTGTGGTAGCTGATGATATCGACCATGCGCTTATGCTGGCCCGCAAATATAATTATTCCCTGATCATCGTCACGCTGGAAGGAGAACTTCTGAACAGGGGCGGGTCCCTGACGGGTGGCGCATTCAAGAATAAATCCAACCTGCTGGGCAGACGCCGTGAGATTGAGGAACTGGAAACAGCCATTGCCGAGCTGAAGCAGAAACAAGAGGCATGCGAGAAAGACATCGAGCAGGTGACAAAACGTAAAGGGATCCTGACCGGTGAGATCGAAGAAGCACGAAGCGTGCTGCAGGAGAACCGGATCTATCTGAATACGATCCGCTTCAATCTGGATGCCGCAAAGGAAAAGAAAGAGGAACTCCTCGGCGATTTCGAGAACATCCATAAAGAAAATGAAGCCATCGAGGAGCAGACCGGCTCCATTCAGACCGAGAACACCTCGTTAGGCGATGAACTGGATTCCAACCAGAAAGAGAACGAATCCATCAAGGCAAGGATACTGGAACTTGAAGAAAAGCAGACGAAATTCCGTGAGGAAGAGGCTGCAGAACTTCTGATCGTCCAGAACATGAAGGTAGAGCATTCCCGCCTGGTGGAGCAGACCAGTTATCTGACCAATTCCATCCTCCGGCTGGAGAATGAACTGGAAAAACTGAACGCCGATCTTGTATCTCTGAAGCAGAATAGGGAAGCATCCATCCAGGGAGCGGCAGATAAACTGGGTGAGATCGAAAAGATCAAAACCTCCATCGCGGAGGCAGATGCCGCAAAAGAAGAACTGCAGGCAAAATTGACAGAACTGGAAGCCGCCAAAGACGAGCAATCCGGTTCCCACAAGGGCTTCATCGATAAACGGGAAGAATACTCGGAACGTATCGCAAATCTGGATAAGGAACTGTTTCGTCTGGTTTCCTCGCGGGAAAAACTGGAAGAGCGGTTTGAGACCAGATCCAGTTATATCTGGGATGAGTATGAACTGACTTATAATACGGCAGCACCTTTCCGGGATGAAACGCTGACCGACGCAAAAGAAATGCGGGATAAGATCAACGAGCTCAAGACTTCTATCCGCGGACTCGGTGTCATCAATGTCGGCGCGATCGAGGAATATAAAGAGGTCAAGGAACGCTATGATTTCCTGACCAATCAGTATCAGGATCTCCAGAAAGCAGAGGCAGATCTGGTGAAGATCATCCGGGATCTGGATAAGCAGATGAGGCAGCAGTTCAATGCGGAATTCAAGAAGATCCGCACCGAATTCTCCAACGTCTTCCGCGAGATGTTCGGCGGTGGAACCGGCACGATCGAACTGGAAGAAGATGTGGACGTTTTGGATGCCGGCATCTCCATCATCGCCCAGCCGCCTGGGAAGAAACTGCAGAACATGCTGCAGTTGTCGGGTGGAGAGAAGGCGCTGACCGCCATCGCTGTGCTGTTTGCGATCCAGAACCTGAAACCGTCTCCGTTCTGCATCCTGGACGAGATCGAGGCAGCTCTGGACGATGCAAACATCATCCGGTTCGCAGATTATCTGCACAAACTATCGGATGAAGTGCAATTTATCGTGATCACACACCGGAGAGGTACGATGGAAGCAGCCGACCGTCTCTATGGCATTACGATGCAGGAGAAGGGCGTTTCCACGCTGATCTCGGTCAATCTGGCGGATATTAAGGATGAGGATCTGGCTTCATGACCAAAAACGAAGAGGCAAGGCTGAAAAAAGAAGAAAAACTCAGGGCTGAACGGGAACGCCTTTTGGGTATGCAGGAGTATGAAAAACGGCATACGGACTGTACGTACATCTGCGGTGTGGACGAAGCCGGCAGAGGACCTTTCGCCGGGCCGGTCGTTGCCGGCGCGGTCATCCTGGACCTTCAGGATCCGGCAAAAGAAATCCTGTATCTGAACGATTCCAAGAAACTTTCGGAAAAAAAGCGGGAAGCGCTTTATGATGAGATCATGGAAAAGGCCGTCAGTGTGGGCATCGGGATCGTGGACAGTCAGGTGATCGACGAGATCAATATCCTGCAGGCCACTTACCGGGCCATGCGGGAAGCCATCGCGGCCTTATCCGTGCAGCCGGATTTCATCCTGGCGGATGCGGTCACGATTCCAGGCATTGCCATTCCGCAGGAGGGGATCGTGAAGGGAGATGCAAAGAGTGTTTCCATCGCGGCCGGCAGCATCATCGCCAAGGTGACCAGAGACCGGATCATGCGGGAATATGACGAAAAATACCCGGAATACGGCTTCGCATCTCACAAAGGATATGGCACAAAAGCGCATATCGAGGCAATCAAAAAATACGGGATGCTGGACATTCACAGGCGCTCCTTCATCCATTTTTAGAGCTGTTTTACGTTCTGTAAAAAGTGCGCAAATTATTTTACCATTTTTGTGCAATATATTCATAGAATAAACCATTTCTATATAATAGAATATCCTTGTATGTATGTGTTCTAAAACCAACACACAGGAGGAATTTTAAGATGATTATTATTGGGGAAAAAATTAACGGTTCCATTCCTTCGGTTGCAAAAGCTATCGAAGAAAGAAATGCAGACTGGATCAGAGATCTGGCTAAAAAGCAGGCAGATGCAGGCGCTACTTACATTGATGTCTGCGCATCTGTAGACGAAGATAAAGAAGTTGAAGTATTACATTGGCTGATCGACCTCGTTCAGGAAGTCACCGACGTTCCGATCGCAGTGGACAGCCCAAGCCCGGACTCCATCCTTGGTGCATTGCCGTTCTGCAATAAACCAGGTCTGGTCAACTCCGTATCCGGTGAAGGCGACAAGATTGCCAAGATCTTCCCAGTCATCGCTGATACAAAGTGGGAATGTGTTGCTCTTTGCTGCGATGATACCGGTATTCCGAAGAGCGCAGCAGACAGACTTCGTGTCTTTGATCACATTATGGAAGAGGCTAAGAAGTACAATATCGATCCTAGCCGTCTCCACATTGACCCATTGGTTGAGATGCTTTGCACAACCGATGATGCTATGGCAAACCTTGCCGAAGTGATGACAAAGATCAAAGAGCAGTATCCGACGATCCACATCACCGGTGCGGTTTCCAATATCTCATTCAACCTTCCATACAGAAAGATCGTGAACCTTTGCTTCATGGTCCTGGCTATGAATGCCGGCCTTGACAGTGCGATCTTCGATCCGCTGAACAGAGACCTGATCGGTGCTGTATATGCAACCGAGGCTCTTCTGGGCATGGATGACTACTGTATGGAATATATCACAGCTTACAGAGAAGAGCTCTTTGGGCCGATCAAAAGCTGAGATAAAAAAGGTTGACTTAATATGTCCGTAAGGCATAAGCCTTAATATAAAATTTTTATCTTATAGGAGGACAGTATTATGTCAAAAATTGATGAACTTGCTCAGGCAGTCGAAACAGGAAAAGCTAAGATCGTTCCACAGTTAGTTCAGGAAGCTCTTGATGAGGGTATCGACCCAATGGAGATCCTTAACAAAGGTATGATCGATGCAATGGGCGTTGTTGGTGAGAAATTCAAAAACAACGAGATCTTCGTTCCGGAAATGCTGGTCGCAGCACGTGCAATGAAGAAGGGCGTTGATGTTGTAAAACCTCACCTCGGAGCTGGAAACAGCGCAACGATCGGTAAGATGATCATGGGTACCGTTGCTGGTGACCTTCATGACATCGGCAAGAACCTCGTCATCATGATGATCGAATCTGCAGGATTCGAAGTCGTTGACCTTGGTGTTGATGTTCCTATTGACAGATTCCTGGAAGCAGCAGCTGATCCGGACGTTAACATTGTTGGATGCTCCGCATTGTTAACAACCACAATGCCATCTCTGCGTGACACGGTAGCAGCTCTTAACGCAGCTCCGAACCGTTCCCAGTTCAAGATCATGGTTGGTGGTGCTCCTATTACCCAGGAGTTCGCAGATGAGATCGGTGCAGACTGCTACACAGATGATGCAGCAGCAGCTGCTGAGGCAGCTAAGAAATTAGTTCAGGGCTAATTCATCAAAAATCCGATTTGCTTCATGCATATCGAATTCAACAGTATCAAGCGAAAAGGACGCTCTTCGGAGCGTCCTTTTTCCGTGCCGGAGTATGGGTTTTTAAATGATTTCATAGGCAAAAAGAAATAGACAAAAATACCAAAATGAGTAAAATGATTATAGAAATTATAATTATTATAAGATAAAATTTTCTATTGTACTGAAAAAAATGCATATCACGGAACATATACAAACGAAGCAGTTTTTTAAGTATTCAGGGCAATTATCATGAATTATCAGGAAACTTTAGAGTATATCAGCAGTATTAACTGGAAAGGATCTGTGCTTGGACTGGAACGGATCCGTGAACTGATGGAGAAACTCGGCAATCCGCAGAAAGAGCTGAAGTTCATCCACATCACGGGAACGAATGGCAAGGGATCGACAGCAGCTTTTCTTTCTGCTGTTCTGATCGAAGCCGGCTACAAGGTAGGGCTTTTCACATCCCCGTATGTGGAGGTCTTCAATGAGCGGATGCAGATCAACAACGAGAACATCTCGGATGAGGAACTTGCGGAGATTACGACTTACATTCGTCCGTTTGCAGATTCCATGGAGGATAAGCCAACGGAGTTTGAGTTGAACACGGCGATCTCCCTGGTCTATTTCCAGAAGAATGCCTGCGATATCGTGGTATTTGAAGTCGGCATGGGCGGTGAACTGGATTCCACCAATGTGATCGACTATTCGGACGTGGCAGTGTTTACGGCAATCGGTCTGGACCATACGAAGGAATTAGGCGATACGATCGAGAAGATCGCGGCGACCAAGGCCGGCATCATCAAAAAGGACAGCCGCGTGGTCGTGTACAGGCAGGCTGATTCAGTGACTGATATTATCCGGAAAAAGTGCTGGGAAACGGATTCCCTTCTTTACATTTCGGAGCCGGATAAGGTAATATTTAAGCAGGTCACGATCGATCATCAGACGTTTGACTACAAGAATCTGGAAGGCCTTCAGATTCCTTTGATCGGCCGATACCAGATTGATAATGTTGCGGTTGCTCTGAAGGTCATTGAGGCACTCAGGGACGGCGGTTGGAAGATCTCCGATGAGAATATCCGGAAGGGTCTTGCCGCAACCAAGTGGCCTGGCCGGTTTGAGGTGATCAACAGGGATCCTTTGTTCATCGTTGACGGTGCGCATAATCCGCACGGGATCCGGGCGACGAAAGAAAGCCTCCTGAACATCTTCAAGGACAAGAAACTGACCTTTATTTTCGGTGTCATGGCAGATAAAGACTATCCGGATATGTTGGATCAGATTCTGCCGATGGCTAAAGAAGTGCTTTGTGTGACACCGGATAATCCGCGTGCGCTTTCCGCAAAGGATCTTGCACGGATCATCGAAGAGAAGGGTGTTCCGGCTATTGAGAATGCGACGATCGGGGATGCGGTCGACCTGGCATTTGAACGGGCGAAAGCTGACGACGTGATCGTTGCTCTTGGATCGCTGTACATGATCGGCGATATCAAGAAATACAAAAAGAGCAAATATTAATAATAAAAATATTTGAAAATACAGAAAAAGGAGAATGTTACTATGGCAGAGTTTAAGACAGACATTGAGATCGCTCAGGAGGCTACACCACAGCACATCAGAGAGATCGCTGCAAAAATCGGACTGACGGAAGACGACATTGAGTACTATGGAAAATACAAAGCAAAAGTTGATTACAACTTGCTGGCTAAGCCTCGTGAAGACGGCAAAAAAGCCAAATTGATCCTTTGTACTGCAATCAACCCGACTCCTGCAGGAGAAGGCAAGACCACGACGACCGTTGGTGTCGGTGATGCACTTTCCAAACTCGGAAAGAAGACCGTTATCGCTCTTCGTGAGCCATCCTTAGGACCAGTCTTTGGTGTAAAGGGCGGCGCTGCAGGCGGCGGTTATGCACAGGTCGTTCCGATGGAAGATATCAACCTTCATTTCACAGGTGACTTCCACGCAATCGGTGCAGCTAACAACCTTCTGGCTGCAATGATCGACAACCACATTTACCAGGGCAATGAACTGGACATCGACCCGAGACGTGTTGTCTGGAGACGCTGCGTTGACATGAACGACAGACAGCTCCGTAACGTCGTTGACGGACTTGGCGGAAAAGCAAACGGATATACCAGAGAAGACGGATTTGATATCACCGTTGCATCCGAAGTCATGGCAGCATTCTGCCTGGCAACCGGACTGGATGACCTGAAAGAGCGTTTCTCCAAGATCGTGGTTGCTTACAACCGCGCTGGTGAGCCTGTTACGGCTGGACAGATCAACGCACAGGGCGCTATGACCGCTCTTCTGAAAGATGCTCTGAAACCAAACCTGGTTCAGACTCTGGAAGGAACTCCGGCATTTATCCATGGCGGCCCATTTGCTAACATTGCTCATGGATGTAACTCCGTTATGGCTACAAAGATGGCTATGCATTTCGGTGACTATGTTGTGACAGAGGCTGGCTTCGGTGCTGACCTTGGTGCTGAGAAATTCATCGATATCAAGTGCCGTCTGACAGGACTTCGTCCGGACGCTGTCATCATCGTTGCAACCATCAAGGCTCTGAAGTACAACGGTGGCGTTCCGAAGGCAGACGTAGGTAAAGAAAACCTCGAAGCTCTTGAGAAAGGTATCCCGAACCTGCTGAAGCATGTTGAGAACGTGACCAAGGTATTCGGACTTCCGGCAGTTGTTGCTCTGAACAGATTCGTCAACGATACAGACGCTGAGATCGAGCTTGTTACCAAGAAGTGTGCAGAGCTTGGTGTTAATGTCAAGATGAGCGAAGTCTGGGGCAAAGGCGGCGACGGCGGCATCGAGCTGGCAGAGGAAGTCATCCGTCTGTGCGAGCAGCCGAACGAGTTCAAATTTGCTTATGACGAGAACATGGGCATCAAAGAGAAGATCGAAGCTATCGCAACCAAGGTCTATGGTGCTGATGGTGTTGATTTTGCTCCGAAGGCTGCAAAAGAGATCGAAGAACTTGAGAAATTCGGTTATGGCAATATCCCGGTCTGCATGGCTAAGACCCAGTACTCCCTGACAGACGACCAGACGAAACTCGGACGTCCGACAGGATTCCGTATCACGATCCGTCAGGTCACAGTTTCCGCAGGTGCAGGTTTTGTTGTTGCTCTGACTGGTGAGAACATGAAGATGCCTGGCCTTCCGAAGGTTCCGGCTGCTGAGAAGATCGACGTTGACAACACCGGCAAGATTTCCGGATTGTTCTAATTCGATTCACAGTTGAT
>JAFZKG010000078.1 GCA_017553695.1 Lachnospiraceae bacterium | reverse complement strand
CTGAAGATCAAGGCGGTTTACTTCCGGCCGGAAGAGCCATTCATCTGGGCAAGCGGCATCAAGAGTCCGGTCTACTGCGATAACCGGTTAACGCTGACAGCACCGGAAGTACGGAATGACGTGGAAAATGCACTGGCAGAAACGATCCGTGAGGAATATCCGGATGTGGAAGTGCTGATGGGGACATCCACGGCAGGCATCGCGCACGCGGCTATCGTGGGACATATCATGCAGCTTCCGATGGGCTATGTCCGCAGCAAAGCAAAAGACCATGGAAAAGGCAACCAGATCGAAGGCGAACTGAAGGCAGGACAGAAAGTTGTGGTAGTAGAGGACCTGATCTCTACAGGTGGCAGCGTGATCGAAGTGGTGGATGCGCTCAGGGAGCATGGAGCGGAAGTGCTCGGCATCGTATCGATCTTTACCTACGGCATGCAGAAAGGGCTGGACCGTCTGGCTGCCGCTAACGTAAAGAATAAAAGTCTTACAGACTTTGATGCAATCGCAAAAGCAGCAGCAGAGGAAGGATATATCAAACCGGAAGACATCGAGCGGCTGATCGCATTCCGAAACAACCCGTCCGATGAGTCCTGGATTCGGAAAAACTGACAGAATAAGAGGAAAAACATGAGAAGCATCATTGATATCACAGACCTTTCTGTGGAAGAAATAAATGAATTAATGGACACGGCGATGGACATCATCGCAGAGCCTGCAAAATACGCGCATGCCTGTGACGGGAAGATCCTGGCAACACTGTTCTTTGAACCATCTACAAGGACCCGTCTTTCTTTCGAGGCAGCCATGCAGTCATTAGGCGGCTCGGTCATCTCTCTGCCAAGCGCGGATAAGGCATCCAGCAGCACAAAAGGAGAATCGGTAGCAGATACGATTAAGATCGTTAACTGCTATGCAGATATGATCGCGATGCGGCATCCGCTGGAAGGAAGCGCACTGGTAGCTTCAAAGAACACCAGCATTCCAATCATCAATGCCGGAGATGGCGGGCATTGCCATCCGACGCAGACCCTGGCCGACCTGTTGACGATCCGCCGTTACAAAGGCGGTTTCGCTCATCTGGTGATCGGTCTTTGCGGAGATCTCCTTTATGGAAGGACAGTGCATTCCCTGATCAACGCAATGAGCCGGTATCCGGATAACCGCTATATCCTGATCGCGCCGGAAGAACTGGAACTTCCGGATTACGTGAAGGAAATGATGGACGAAAAAGGTATCTCCTATGAGGAAACGACGGACCTGAATGCTGCCATTCCAAAACTGGATATTCTGTATATGACCCGGATCCAGAGAGAACGGTTCAAAGATCCGGCAAATTACGAGAAACTGAAAGACAGCTTCTGCCTGACCGTTTCCAATATGGAACTGGCAAAAGAAGACATGTGCCTGCTGCATCCGCTGCCGCGCGTGAATGAGATCAGTGCGAAAGTGGATGGGGATCCGCGGGCTGCTTACTTTGATCAGGCGCTGAACGGCAAATTCATGCGGATGGCGCTGATCCTGAAACTGTTCCGGGATAACGAAGAAGAAAGCAGATCCATGAAGAGGGGAGAGACGCGTCACTTCGTGCCGGACTATGAATTTGGCTACAAAGGTGCTAAAATCAATATCAGCAAATGTACCAATCCGAAGTGCATCTCATCCGTCGAGCAGGAGTTGGATCAGATATTCGTGAACGGACGATGCATTTACTGTGAATCGAAAGAAAAGGAGTAGCACATGGAACAGGAAAAATTGATTGAAATCGCGAAAAGCGTCGGATTTGAGACGGCCGTTCCACTGGATGTCTCCACTCTGCAGGCACTCCCGGAAGTGAGGGATATGTGCGCCGTGAATACCTGTGGCATGTATGACAAATGCTGGACCTGTCCTCCGGGATGCGGAGAGATTGATGAATGTGATGCCAGGATGAAATCCTATTCCAAAGGGATCCTGGTCCAAACGGTGGGCGATATTGAAGACAGCATGGATTTTGAGGGGATCATGGAAGTGACAAAAATGCATAATGAGCGTTTTGTCGACTGCCTTGATAAAATGCGGGAAGTACTTGATGACATGCTTCCGTTAAATGCGGGAGGATGTAAAAGATGCAAGGAATGCACCTATCCGGATGCGCCATGCCGTTTTCCGGAAAAAGCGGTTTCTTCCATGGAGTCCTACGGGCTATATGTTTCCGATGTCTGCAAAAAGAATGGCGTTGCATATAATTATGGGCCGGAGAAAATGTGTTATTCCGGATGTTTCTTATATAACGATTAATGGAGAATGATATGTATACGATCAGGATCTTACCACATGATATTACGATAGAAGTTCAGGAAGGGACGACATTACTGGATGTGCAGATCAAAGCCGGTCTGCATCCGGATGCACCTTGCGGCGGACAGGGCACCTGTGGAAAATGTTTGGTAGACATTGTGCAGGACAATGGCTATCACCGGACGGTCCGTGCCTGCCAGTTCAAGGTGGAAGAGGATATGACGATCGAAGTGAAGGAAGAGACGGACCTTCATATTCTGGAGACCGGAACCAAACGGACGTATGAGATCAAGCCTCGCATTTCTGCGGATGAGATAAAAGAAAAGAAAGCACTGGGTGCAGCATTCGATATCGGTACCACGTCTGTGGTCTGCTATCTGCTGGATCTGGCAGACGGAAAAGAACTGGCACATGCCAGTATGCTGAACCCGCAGAGCCAGTTTGGTGCGGACGTCATTTCCCGGTGCGAGTATGCGATCGCCGGAGGATTGGAAGAATTGTCCAAGGTCATTCGAGATGCACTGAATCAGCTTCTGGATGAGTCCTGTGCAATGGCCGGAAAAGAAAAAGAACAGATCTATGTGGCAACGATCGTCGGTAATACCTGCATGCATCATCTGTATCTGGGGATTGATCCGAGCCCATTGACGGTTGTGCCATATGAGGCGGTGGTCAAGGATTATATGACTGTGACACCGCAGGAAGTGGATATGCAGATCAATCCGGAAGGAACGGTACAGATTCTTCCGAATATTGCAGGCTTTGTCGGCGCCGATACAGTCGGCTGTCTTCTGGCAACCGCTTTTGATGAGATTGAAGAACTGTCCCTGATGATCGATATCGGTACCAACGGTGAAATGGTTATGGGAAATAAAGACCATATGATCGCGTGCTCTACGGCAGCCGGCCCTGCTTTTGAAGGCGCGAAAATCGAATGCGGCATGCGCGGCATGAGCGGAGCCATTGACCACATTAAGGCAGACGGGACCAATCTTGCATGCCATGTGATCGATGATGAAAAAGCAATCGGTATCTGCGGCAGCGGTCTGATGGATGCAATCGCAGTCGGACTGGATATTGAACTGATCGATGAATCCGGAAAGATTGATGAGGATTTTGACTATGTCTATCGACAGGAGGAAACAAATCTCCTGGCATTTAGTCTGAAAGACGGCGTCTATCTGTCACAGAAAGATGTGCGGGAAGTACAGCTGGCAAAGGGCGCCATTGCTGCCGGAATTGACCTGATGGCAGAAAAACTCGGCATTCAGGTTTCAGACATTCAGAAGATCATGATCGCCGGAGCATTCGGCAACTATATGGATCCGCATTCGGCCTGCCGGATCGGCATGCTTCCGCCGGAGCTGGAAGAGCGGATCGAAATGATCGGGAACGCTGCCGGTGAGGGAAGCCGTATTGCGACACTCAACCTTGATGAATTCGACCGTGCCCAGGCGATCCGCGAAAAGGTGGAATTCCTGGAGCTGGCATCTTCTCCGAATTTCCAGGATACTTTCGTAGACAATCTGTTATTTGAATAATCCGAAACAAGATCAACAGAATAAAAGAGCGATAGGCGGCAGGCAGGAAGATCTGGCCTGCCGCTTTCTGACGCAGGAAGGCCTTACGATACTGGAACGGAATTATCGCGTAAAGATCGGCGAAATCGATATCATTGCCAGGGAAGGTGATGTGATATGCTTTATTGAAGTAAAGTACCGTGCAAGTAAGCGATATGGCGGCGCCAGTTACGCGATCTCTACGCAGAAACAGCAGAAGATCCGAAAAGTTGCACAGTGGTATATCAGCAGCCATCACCTTGGAAGCAGTACGTTCTTCCGATTTGATGCAGTCCTGATCGAAGGAGAAGAGATCAGATATATCCGAAACGCCTGGTAAGGATAATTTCTTGCTTTTTCCAGTTGACGCGCGATACATTTATGTTATAATCATAACGCGCGTAAGCGGATAGATTCCATAATCGGAGGGAGGTTAGTTCGAAGCTTATGTCAAATGTGATCGTAAAAGAAGGCGAATCCTTAGATAGCGCATTACGTCGTTTCAAGAGAAATTGCGCTAAGGCTGGCATCCAGCAGGAGATTCGTAAAAGAGAGCATTATGAGAAACCAAGCGTAAGACGTAAGAAAAAGTCTGAAGCAGCTCGTAAGCGCAAATATAATTAATCATGATTTTAAAGAACCGATATTCCATCGGTTCTTTTTATGTTATAATCCGCTTAGATTAAAAGAAAAAGGAGTACTTTCATTTGAGCGAAATTGAATCTGTCGTAAGCCTGTCGGCACAGGAAATCAAAGAGATCTTCGGTCAGTTCGATGAAAACATCAAGAAAATTGAAAAAGCCTTTCACGTACAGATCATCACGCGCGGCGATGTGATCCGTATTATTGGTGATGAAGTTTCTGCGGAACGCGCTAAGCGTATTCTGGAAGATCTTGGCGCACATGTGAAAAAAGGAAACCGCATTGAAGCCCAGAACGTGGATTATGCCATCTCCATGGAGAAAGGCGGAAGTGAAAGCCATCTGGCAGATCTGGATGATGAGATCATCTGCCGTACCGTCAATGGAAAACCGATCCGTCCGAAGACGTTTAACCAGAAGACCTACGTGGATGCCATCCGTGATAACATGATCGTATTTGGTCTTGGACCGGCCGGAACCGGAAAGACTTATCTTGCTATGGCTATGGCGATCAATGCGTTCAAAAAAGGTGACGTGAACCGGATCATCCTGACGAGACCTGCTATTGAAGCAGGTGAAAACCTTGGATTCCTTCCGGGTGATCTGCAGAGCAAGGTGGACCCTTACCTCAGGCCGTTATATGACGCGATCTATCAGATCATGGGGGCAGAGAGTTATCTTTCCAACAGTGAAAAAGGGCTGATCGAAGTGGCACCTCTGGCTTATATGCGCGGTCGTACATTAGACAACGCATTCATCATTCTGGATGAGGCTCAGAATACAACGCCTGCACAGATGAAAATGTTCCTGACCCGTATCGGCTTTGGCTCCAAGGTCGTTGTGACCGGCGACCGGACGCAGAAGGATCTGCCGCCGGGACAGATCTCCGGACTGGATGTTGCGATCCGTGTGCTTTCCGGAATTGAGGAAGACATTTCCATGGTAACGCTGACCAGCCAGGACGTGGTACGTCACCCGGTTGTGCAGAAGATCGTTCTTGCCTATGAGGAATATGAAAAGAAACAGACACAGAGAGCAAAGGCAAAGGATAAAAAATAATGGCTGTTTTTATTGAGAATGAATCCCGTGTACGATTTGACTTCACAAATGCGGAGCAGGTTATCCGGAAAGCTGTAAAAACGGTGATGGAGGATAAGAAGATCCCTCCGGAATTGGATGTGAATGTTCTCCTGACGGTGCCGTCTGCCATTCAGACGGTGAACCGGGAAACGCGCGGCGTAGACAGCATTACGGACGTGCTGTCCTTCCCATATTATGAATATACGAAACCGGGGAAATTCTCCGGAAAAATCGATAAAGATGAAGAAAACATTCTGGGTGATATCCTCATCTGTGCCTCCAAAATAAAGGAACAGGCCAGACGCTACGGGCATAGCCAGAAAAGAGAACTTGCTTTTTTAATTGTCCACAGTATGTTACACTTAATTGGTTATGATCATATGGAACCGGAAGACGCT
>JAFZKG010000077.1 GCA_017553695.1 Lachnospiraceae bacterium | reverse complement strand
ATTTCGACATATTCTTTCACACACCAGTCCATCTTCTCCGGTTCGGTTGCCAGGATCTTCGCAAAGGAGCTGGCATTCAGCAGTTCAAATACGGAGCCATAACTGTCCCCGACACGAACAACATCATAAGAAATTGCCGTCGGGATTCCCAGGATCAGCGCCAGTTTGGCCATCTCTCTTTCGTTCTGGATGTCTTCTAACGCCTCCGGGTTGTTATATACTTTGACAACATTATCCTGATCGATCCGGTAGATGGTTCCGTTTGCTCCGCGTCCGATCTCTTCGCAGCCTTCTATTGTGACAACACGGTAGGCCTTCCCCACGTTCATCATTTCCGTGAATCCGGTCATTTCCAGGATCCCATATACTTCTGTGTTGACCTCGGTGATCTCCATTTTCGGATGCTCTTTCCGAAGATGCAGCAGGATCCGAAGACCTGCACTGGAAATATACTCCAGGCCGGAGGCCTCAACCTCGATATACGGATCTGTGTTGTCCCCGATGAATGTGAAGATCGCATTCTCCACTTCCCGGGCATTATTGGAATCGACCCTGCCGGATAGATGCAGGACCATTTTTCCGCCGATTATTTCTCCCCGGACTTCATTCATAATACTGTCCTTTCACTTCCTGTTTTGTTCTTTACTCGATTGTCAGGATATCTGTAAACCCTGTGATATCCAGAATATCCTGGATCGCCTGATTCACATTTCTGACTTTCATCCCATCCTGCTTAGACATAATCTTATGCGCAGATAACAGGATCCTGAGGCCTGCGGAAGAAATGTATTCCAGTCCTTCAAAGTCAAGGACCAGTACCTTTACATCCGATAGGGAGTTCATCAGTTCTTCTTCCAGTTCCGGAGCTGTATTCGTATCGAGACGTCCGGCAACTGCAACAGTCAATGTGGTTCCATCCAGTTCTTTATTGATTGTCATTCTTAATTCCTCCTCAATCATGCAACCAGAATTGTATCGAATGAATTATACCATTTTTAGTAGAAAAATGTAGTATAATGTTCCTGTTCCGATCACAAAACAGGAAGGACCAGATACTTATGGGCATTCGATTCAACAGCCGTGATAAAAAGCCGAAAGTATGGAATATTGCGATCCTTTCCATCATTGCCGTCATTCTGGTCGCTATCCTGGCAAGAGATCCGGATCATATCCCGCTTCTGACATTAAACATCATAATTGTTATTCACCTGATTCTGACGCTCGTTTTCCTGATCATCGCGTTTTTTCATCAGCTTCAGTATAATCCCTATTCCTATAATTCGATCTATTATGCCGGATTTACACTGTTTCTGCTGACTGTCCTGATCACGCACATTGTGGCGATGATACGTATGCTCCGGTTTCCGAATGTATATGATCTTTCCTCAGTCCTGAGCGCCCTGGTCTCATCGGCCAGAAACTATATGCTGCTTTCTGCACCGTTTGTACTTGTTTTCTCCGTTGCCCTGTTTATCTCAAACATATCGCTCCTGAAACATGAGGGAAAAAGATTTCACAATTTTCTGGGTATGATCCTTGCTGTTCTCATGGTCGCCGGGGAAGTATTCCTGTTTTTCGCAGATTATTATGTCTCCGGTTCCTATCTCGAGATTATGATCCACTCCATCCTCATCAATCTGTTTGCGTCCTTCTATCTCTATTTCGAATCAATGGTGATCGGCTCGATCATTATCAATGCGATCGTTGCAAAATATGAACCGGAAAAAGAGATGGATTATATTCTGATCCTGGGCTGCAGCCTCAGAAGGGATGGCACGCCTACCCCGCTGCTTGCCGGAAGGATCGACCGTGCGCTTGGTTTTTACAGAAAACAGATTGAAGAGACCGGAAAGGTCCCGTATCTGATCCCGTCCGGAGGACAGGGAAATGACGAGCGGCATTCCGAAAGTGAAGCCATGGCAGAATACCTGCTGGCAAAAGGAGTCCCGGAAGAACATATCCTCAAAGAGGATCAGTCCCGCAACACTTACGAAAACATGCAGTTTTCCAAAGAGATCATTGATGCAAGACAAAAAGATGCTAAGGTCGCTTTTTCCACGACCAATTACCATGTTTTCCGCAGCGGGATCTATGCCAGACGGGCAAAAATGAAAGCGCTCGGTATGGGCGCTTCCACAAAATGGTATTTCTGGCCGAATGCGGCCGTCCGTGAATTTGTTGGTGTCCTGAAATACCATAAGGTAAAACAGGCTCTCATTCTGATCGGGATGATCGTGATCTATACAGGCCTGACCATTCTGGCCTACCACTGATCATTTTCCTTTATATTCCACGCAGAGCATCGTCAGATCATCAAACTGCTCTGCATCTTTCACAAAGTCATTCACAGCCTGTTGCATATTTTTCAGGACCTGTTCCGGCGAAGCCTCCGGATGTGCATTCAACGCATCCAGCATGCGGTCTGTGCCGAACATTTTATCTTCTGCGTCTGTTGCCTCCGGCACACCGTCTGTATAAACAAACAATTTCGTACCAGGCGTCATCTGCAGTTCATATTCGGTATAGACGGTATCCTCCAGACCGCCGATGACAAGGCCATGCTTATCCTTGATCAGTTCAAACGTTCCGTCTGCACGCTGCAGGACCGGATACTCATGTCCGGCATTGGATGCGATCAGTTTTCCGGTAGACAGCTCCAGAACACCGACCCACTCTGTGACAAACATGCTTGCCCGGTTCCGTTCACAGATATCCTTATTGACAAAGGTCAGTGTTTCAGCCGGTGTTTTTCCCATCCGCATTCTGTCACTGGTCAGAATGTTCGTGACCATCATGACCAGAGCTGCCGGTATTCCTTTTCCGGAAACATCACCGATGATCAATGCCAGATGGTCATCATCGATCAGACGGAAATGATAAAAATCACCGCCCACTTCCCGGGCCGGATCCATCAGTGCATAAATATCAAAATCCGTTCTGTCCGGAAAAGCCGGGAAAACAGATTGAAGGGAGTTTTCCTGGATGGACCTTGCCAGACCAAGCTCTGTTCCGATCCTTTCTTTTTCTGCCGTTACGGATGTCAGATTCTCCACATAACTGGTCATATCATTTTCCATCGTATCAATGGACTTAGCCAGGTTGGAGATTTCCTTGATCCGGCTTAAGTTTCCCAATTCTTCACCCTTGGTGTTTTCCTGGGAAAACCGGGTCGCTTCGTTTGAGATCCTCTGTACCGGATTGACAAATTGTTTCCGCAAAAATGCTCCTGCCAGAAGGGAGCCAATAACAGCCAGCAGGACTGTTGAGACAGCGATGACGATCATATACGGTTTTCTTGCATTCCGGAGTTCCCGAATCGGGCGCTGCATGCAAAGAATGGCTACAACGTCACCGGCTGAGTTTTTGACCGGCACCATGGTTGTGATATGTGGATGCTGCCCATCCGTTGTCTTGATCCGGTAAACCGTTTCATACTCTGCTTTCTGCTCATACAGTTCCTTGTATTTCCGTCTGTATTCATCATTTGTGGTATCACGTTTATGTCCCAGTTCCCATGGAGTATAGGAAGAATCATCCACCGTATTATCAACAGAGTTGAAAATGGAAACAAATCTGCCATAGTCGCTTTGATCCACCTGGATCACATAGACCAGAGAAACATGGATCGTTTCGCAGAAAACATCCAGTCTTCCTTTGGTGATCTCGTATTCCGCGTTCTCTTTTCCAGCCAGATAATCATCCAGATGATCCCCATTGACCAGTAAGGCAGCCGTATCTGCCATATGATAGGTGGTTGTGGAATATTCTTTTTTCAGCGAATTGGTAAAGCTGACAGCGCCTATCAGACAGCTGATCAATCCAAAGAGGATCATGAGCAGCACGATCGCTCCAATGACATTGAACGCCATGCTGGATCTTAAATGATACGTCTTGTTTTTGATTCCTTTTTCCTGCATACTTTCCTGCTCCGTCTCTCAACGATTATTTGGATTCATTATATATGGTTTCCTCTTTTTTTTCACTACGATTTTTACTGTTTTCGATCTGCGATTATGCTATAGTGAAACCAAAGAACGGAAAGGAATGGCCACCAATGCAGTCTCTAATCAATAACACCAATGTCGATGCAGAAAAACTGCTGGATAAATTGATCAAATACTTGAAAACGCCGAATTTCTGGATCAGTGTGGTGATCCTGATCGTCGCGATCATCCTCTGGCAGGTCCTGAAGCAGATCCGGAAGCATTATTATGCAAAGAACGAAAAAACAGCTACGACTGCTTCTCATGTCGCATTTGACATTCTCCGTCTTCTGTTCATTTTCACAGTCTTTATTGCTCTGATGCAACTGAACGGCATCAATGTGACCGCCATGATCACCGGTCTTGGCATCGTTTCTATCATTGTTGGTCTTGCACTGCAGGATTTTCTGAAAGACATCATTATGGGGGCGCATATTCTGACAGATAAATTCTTTGAAGTCGGAGATGTGATCCGCTATACCTCGCCGGAAGGAAACACCGTGGAAGGAGAAGTGATCTCTTTTAACATCCGCACGACTAAGATCAGACTGATCAATTATAACGAGGTCATGACTATTTCCAACCGGAATATTTCCGAGATCATTGTCCTCGGCGACTATTTCGATCTGGATATCAACATTCCGTATGCAATCGATCCAAAGCAGGTTCATGAAACGTTTCAGGAACTGGCCGATGAGATTGCTAAAATCAATGGCGTGACAAAAACGCAGTACAAAGGAACGGAGCATTTTAATGAATCATCCGTCTGCTACCGGATCCGTTACTGGACAAGTCCGAAATCGACCCGCAACGATATCCGCAGAGCCGCCAACATGGTGGTGCAGAACGGCATGCGTGAAGCAGGCATCCCGTTTGCATTCAATCATCTGGATGTAGAGATTATCAATCAGAATGATAAATAATCTATGAGCGAACCTCTATTTTTTGATATTTCTGCAGGATCTTCTGCATGACTTCTTCTTTCAGGACCGTGTTGGTTTCCCTATGGATCACTCTGCTGATGTCCTGGTTGGTACGCAGGATATAAGGACTTTTGACTGAACTGTTATTCTCCACAAAAAACACATAGCCCTCTACCCAGACACGGATCCCCTCCGAACGCAGGTATTGTCCGAAAATACGCTCTTCCCGCTTGACCTGACGGATCGGATTATCGATCGTCTTTTCATACACATTTCCGCTTTCGGTCGTTTTGTGTTTTTCCCACGTCAGGTCATCTTCCCTTCCGTAAAGTTTTCCGCTCAGATTCTTGACTTCGATAATGAAAACGCCATTCTTGTTCAGGATCATGTAATCCAGTTCTGTTTTCTCGCCATTATATTCAATCGGAACATTCCGGAACAGGTGATCACCCTTCCGGAGGATCTCTTTGATATAATTTCCTGCAATTACCTCGCCTACGATCCCCGCCAGTTTTTCGGGCGTGAACCCCCGCTCCTTGCGCTGTGGCCAATTGACCAGAACGAGGATGATAACGATCAGCAGTATGATGGAAATGGCTATGATATAACCCAGCATTTCTCCTTCTCTTTTCGGCTCTCTTTGTGTATTATTCTTACAGGAGATGACAGATATGGCAAGCAGTAAATTGATGGATGAACTGAAAAAACGATAATGCCGGCAGCATGCAGATCGAAGCGTACTTACAAAAAAGAACGCCCTCAGGCGTTCTTTTTTCGTTTCTTCCAGACTTTTTCTAATGTATCATAAACATGCTGGTTCGGATTTCCTTTTTCGAAATAGGGGGAATTGTCCACACCCAGCATCTTCGCCGCGAAGGCCCCCACTGCACGGGAGCGGGACTGTCCGCCATAACAGTGGATCAGAAGCGTCTCCACCTCTTTATGACTCTCGATGAAATCAATGATCTCTTCCGCCTGGCTTTCCGAAAACAGAACAGCGCCTTTCACTCTCTTTACGATATCGTCAAAGCAGAGGGTCAGCGCTCCTTTGCAGGACTTGCTTTCGCAGAATTGGAACCCGAATCCCTGTGTATGGGTATCCTGAATGGAGATCACGGCATAGGTATCTTTCTTTTCAGCCATATCTTCCAGTCCGTATGGATAATAATGCGCCATGACATAATCAAATGCGTCAAAGACGGACCGTACCATGATCCTTTTCATCTTAAGGCTCCTTTCGTTATTCTTTGGTCGGATTCACATGCACCATGACGTGCTTGACAGTGGAAAACTGTTGCTCCAGCGCGTCGTGCACGCGTTCCGCTATATCATGTCCTTCTTCTATTGTAAGGTTTTTGTCAACCGCGATCTCCACATCCACATAGATGCGGTTTCCGAACATACGGGTCTGCAGCATATCGATGTCCGCCACACCTTCCTGTGTCCGGACGCATTCCCGGATGGCATTTTCCTGTTCCTCACTGCAGGACTTGTCCACCATCTGATCAATGGCCGCGCGGAAGATATCATAAGCCGCCTTCAGGATCAGAAGACAGATCACGATGCTGGCGATCGGTTCAAGAATCGGAACGCCCATTCTGGCGCCCGCGATACCGATCAACGCGCCAATGGAAGAAAGGGAATCGCTCAGATGATGCCAGGCTTCCGCCATGAGTGCGGTCGAGTTGATCTGTTTCGCGTATACCCTTGTGTAAAAGGACATGGCACCTTTTGCGACGATGGATACGATGGATGCGATGAGTGCAAGAAGCCCCGGCATCGCCTGCTCCCGGTAACCGCCGCTGATGATGCTCTTCACTGCTTTGATACCGATCGTTCCGCCAACGATCACAAGCACGGCTGCCAGGATAATGGCTGCCACACATTCAAATCGTTCATGACCGTATGGATGATCATCGTCCGCTTTCCGTCCGGAGATCTTGACTCCGGCAATGACGATCAGCGAACTGACAACATCTGATGCGGAATGCACCGCATCCGAGATCATGACCTGGGATTTTGCAAGGATACCGGCAAGTAACTTAAATGCCGTAAGAATGATATTTCCGATCACGCTGACAAGCGATACTTGCGTTGCGATCCTCTGTGCGTCTTTCGCAGGTTTTTTTGTTGAAAGATCCTGGTTCATTGGTTATACCTCTCATTGTTGCTCGGGGTATTCTGTGTAAACAAAAACACCCGTAAAACAGTATTTGACGCTGTCCCGTGGGTGTCCACTGTCAATCAATGACCCGGCTCCAAGCTGATTGCTTTGGCCTGTTCTGTTGCGCATTTCGTGCATTTTACTATGTAGATAAATCCTTGTCAACTTCTTTCCGCAGATCGGTTGACATCCCTCTCAAAAACGCTTATGTTGTTACCAATATCAGAAGAAAGAAGGAATAACGCCATGACAGAACTGGATAAACTGAGGAGCATGGAAGAATTCTGGAACCGGGATGAAGAAATCTCGGCTGCCAAACTGCACGCACGCGTTTTATGCCAGAAACTGAACGCCATTCCGGTAGATGATACAGAAGCTGTCATAGCTGCCGCTAAAGAACTCTTTGGTTCTGTCGGGGAGAATCTATGTCTGAAGACTCCGATCCAGTGTGACTTCGGTTTCAACATTCATATCGGAGAAAGCGTTCTCATCAATTACAACTGCGTTTTTCTGGATGCCGCTCCGATCACCATCGGGGATAACTGCTTCATTGGTCCGATGACCGGTATGTACACGGTCAGCCATCCGGTGGATCCGGTCAGAAGAAATGAAGGCTATGTCTATGGCCGCCCGATCACGTTAAAAGAAAATGTCTGGGTTGGCGGCGGATGCACCTTCCTTCCGGGTGTAACGGTTGGGAAAAACGTCATAGTCGGTGCAGGCTCCGTGGTTACAAAAGACATTCCGGATAACGTCATTGTGGCAGGTAATCCGGCAAAGATCGTCCGGACGATCGATCTGTAAAATAAAAGGAACTCATCTGAGTTCCTTTTTTATTTCTTATCAGTTTCCTTATGCGCGTCTATCTTCGGCAGGATCACCCGGAAGATCAGACCATGGATCAGGAAGAAGACGACGCAGACAACTGCGAGCAGGATCCATAATTCGGTCGTCAGCGGGACCAGCGAAAAGAGTTTCGGAAATAGCAGGATCAGCGCCAGACCTTCCAGAACCAGTCCGATCAGCATGACCGTCTTCCAGCGGTTCATCTTCCCGGCAATATCAAAGACTATGATAAGACCGACTGCCAGCGCGGTATAAGTCGCCACGGTCGATGTCTGGGCCGTGCTTGCCAGGAGTACCTGCCCGGAATATAGCGTTGCCGCAATGATCGCGCCGAACATCAGAATGCCGGACGGGATCGCGATGCGGAATACATTCTTCAGGAAATTTCCTTTGATCCGTTCACTGTTCGGTTCCAGTGCCAGGAAGAAGGACGGCAGTCCGATGGACGTAGATCCTATCAGCGTGACCTGAATATTCTCAAACGGATACGGGATCTTTGTCAGGAATACAAACAGGATTGCCAGAATAAAAGCATATGTGGTTTTCGTCAAATACAGAGATGACGACCGCTGCAGGTTGTTGATCGACTTTCTGCCCTCTTCCAGGACCAGCGGAAGGGATGCGAAGTTGGAATCCACCAGCACCATATTGGCAACATTTCTGGCCGCGTCACTGCCACTCTGCATGGCAATGGAACAGTCTGCTTCTTTCAATGCCAGCACGTCGTTGGCTCCGTCTCCGGTCATGGCGACTGTATGCCCATGTGCCTTCAACGCCTTCACGATCTCCAGTTTCTGATACGGTGTGACGCGTCCGAAGATCGTCACGTCTTCCACTGCCTTATCGATGTCTTCGGCCGTTTCCAGCTCTGTTGCATCCATATAGCGGTCTGCTCCAGGGAGACCCGCTTCTTTCGCCACCATGGCTACGGTAACCGGGTCGTCTCCGGAAATGACTTTCAAAGTCACATCCTCTTTCTGGAAGTAATCTAAAATTTCTTTTGCGTCGCTCCGTACCTTATCACCGATCACGACATAGCATGCCGGCTGGATATCATCAGGGAGCAGTTTTCCTTTCGCCGATTCCTCTCCGGTCTCAGTCAGCGGCATGTGCGTGCTTCTTGCAAACAAGACGCAGCGCTTTGCCTGCTCCATATAGTGTTCAACATGTTTTTCATATTGTTCCACGCGGTCCGGGATGACGAATTCCGGTGCGCCTAAAATAAAGGATCCCTGTCCCGGTACGTACAGCAGACTCCATTTCTTATCCGAGGAGAACGGGATCGTCACATTCTCATCCGAAGGAGTCCGCTCTTCCGGACCGATCCCGAAATGACTGCGGATGGAATCCAGCGTGGTATTCTCATCATCCATGAGGCGGACAAACAGCTTTAGTTCTTCTGTCACGGCATCTTTTTCCTGTCCCTCCAGCGGAACGATGTCTTCCACACTCATGGTGCCTTCCGTGATGGTTCCGGTCTTATCCAGACAGAGCACGTCCACGCGGGCAAGATTCTCCACGCAGTACAGATCCTGTACCAGCGTATGGTGCATCGAGAGACGGATCACGCTCAGAGCCAGCGCAATGCTGACCAGGAAGACCATGCCGCCCGGGATCATCGCCGAAACAGCCGCGACTGTCCGCACCATGGCTTCGGTAAATGTCTGCTCCACACGGAAGAAATTATTCCAGACAAAAAGGCCTGCCAAAGGAACGATGGCGATCGCCAGTGTCCGCACGATCGTCTTCACGGACTTCATGATCACCGATGTCGACTTTTTATAGTATTTCGCACCAAGCGTGATCTTTGTCACATAATTGTCGGCGCCGATGTGCTCGACCTCTGTCATGACCTTTCCGGAAATGATATAACTGCCGGAAAGCAGGTGGTCGCCTTCTTTTTTATCAATCGGAGTGCTCTCACCTGTGATCAGGCTTTCGTTGACCTGGCACTCCCCGTCCAACACCACGCAGTCCGCGCAGACCTGATTGCCATGCTTCAACTGCATGATATCGCCAAGGAGAATATCCTTCACCTGGATATCCATGACCTTTCCATCCCGCAGAACATGTGCCTTCGGTGCGGAAAGCAGGGATAGTTTATCGATCGTCTTTTTCGCGCGGATTTCCTGAATACATCCGGTCAGGAAGTTCCAGATGACAACGAGGAAAAACAGGCCGTTCTTCCAGGAACCGACGATGGCAATGCAGATTGCCAGAATGGTGTTGACCAGGTTGAACAGGGTAAAGAGATTATCCTTGATGATCTGACCGTAGGTCCTGGTCTTGACATTCAGGTCGCCATTCACAAGCCCCTGCTCTGTCAGGAGCCGGACTTCTTCCGATGTCAGACCGGTATGCAATTTTTTCTCCAGGTCACGGTTCATTGATAAGAATCTCCACGATCCTGATCACATTCTTATCCACTTCTTTTGCCGTCACCGTGCAGTTTCCGACAACAACTACATCTCCCGTTTCCGGAAGGCGTTCCAGATGCTCGATCAAAAGTCCTCCGATGGAATCATAATCTTCCGATTCGAAATCCGTTCCAATCTTTTCATTGATGTCATCAAGGCTCACATGTCCCTGCACTTCGTATTTCTGATCCGAGATCTTTACGATCTCGAGTTCTTCGTCTTCGTCATATTCATCCCGGATATCCCCGACGAGTTCTTCCAGGATGTCTTCCATCGTCACGATACCGGCCAGATCGCCATATTCATCCAATACCGCCATCAGGCTCTCCCTCTTCCGCTTCATTTCCAGGAAGAGTTCGGACAGATGCTTCCCTTCATAGGTATAGTCGATCTCCCGCAGGATCTCTTTGATGGAAAAATGCTCGATCTGATCTTTCCTCAGCGTGATCAGATCCTTCACATTGATCTGACCGACGAAGTTGACGCCCTCCTCGTCGTAGACCGGATAACGGGTGAATAGTTCCTCCCGGAACAGATCCATGATGTCTTCATAGCTGCTGTTGATGCTGACTGCGGTCACATTGATCCGGGGCACCATGATCTCCCGCACAACGGTATCGGTAAAATCAAACACGTTATTGATGATCTTCTTTTCTTCGCTGGTGGTCACGCCTTCCTCATGGCTGACTTCCACGATGGAACGGATCTCGTTTTCCGTATAGGATTCCGCGCGTTTTTCCGGTTTCACACCGAACAGTCTCAGGACTCCTCTTGCCAGAAAATTGAGTGCTGCCGTGATCGGTGTGAAAACGATCATCAATACGCGGATGACCGGCGCGACTGCCAGTCCCATCCGCTCTGCCCGTACGGTCGCCATTGTCTTCGGCACGATCTCACCGAAAATCAGGACCAGCAGTGTCAATATACCGGTACTGATACTGACGGCCTTATTATCAAACAGTTCCTGCACGACAACAGTCGCCATGGCCGATGCTGTCAGGTTCACGATGTTATTGCAGACCAGAATGACGCTGAGCATCTTCGGTTTCTGATCCAGCACTTTTTCCAACACTTTTGCATGCGGAATCTCCTCATCGACCAGTGTCTTCAGCCGATGAGGAGTTATAGTTGTTAATGCAGTTTCCGATGAGGAAAACAATGCAGAAAGTACGATCAGAATAACAATAATGACTATCTGAACAACAATCATTTGACTACGATATTCACGATCCTTCCCGGTACATAGATCTCTTTTACGATCGTTCCGGATAATTTATCGCCCAGCGCCTCTTTTGCAGCTTCCAGAGCGACTTCCCGGCTGGCATCGACCGGAACGGAAATGGTCGCACGGACTTTTCCGTTGACCTGTACGCCGATCTCGATCTCATCATCCTTGCAGAGTGCTTCGTCATATTCCGGCCATCCGAATTTCGCATCGAACACGCTCTCTTCATGGCCGTATGCATTCCACATCTCTTCTGTGATATGCGGAGCAAACGGAGCCAGCAGGCGGATGAAACTCTCAATGGTCTCTTTATCAATTCCACCGGTCTCTTTTGCCAGATCGATCAGTTTGTTGTTGTACTCCATGAATCCGCTGACAACCGTATTCAGGCTGAAGCTCTCCAGCCTTCTGGTGATGTCGCGGACCAGTTTATGACGGATCTTGATCATTTCAGGTGTTGCTTCCACGTTTGCTTCCAGACTGGAATTGGCCAGATTATAAAACCGGCTTAAAAAACGGTAGACACCGTCGATTCCTCTTTCATCCCATTCGCTGTCCAGTTCCGGCGGTCCCACGAACAGTTCGTAAAGCCGCAGGGAATCGCAGCCGTAATCGCGCACCAGATCGTCCGGTGAGACCACGTTGCCTTTGGACTTGCTCATCTTGATCCCGTTCTTTCCGGTGATCATACCCTGGTTAAACAGTTTGATGAACGGTTCGTCAAAATCCAGTACCTGAATGTCTTTCAGGAACTTGGTATAGAAGCGGGAGTAAAGCAGATGCAGGACTGCATGCTCGACGCCGCCGATATACATATCCACCGGCAGATACTTGTCTGCCTTGTCACGGTCGACCAGTTTCTCCTGATTATGCGGATCCACATAACGCAGGAAATACCAGGATGACCCTGCCCACTGCGGCATGGTATTGGTCTCTCTCTTTGCCGGTTTTCCACAGACAGGGCAGGTGGTATTGACCCACTCGTCAATGGCTGCCAGCGGTGATTCTCCGGTTCCGGTCGGCTCATATTTTTCCACTTCCGGAAGAAGCAGCGGAAGCTCTTCCTCCGGTACCGGCACACAGCCGCAGTCCGGGCAATGCACGATCGGGATCGGTTCTCCCCAGTAACGCTGGCGGGAGAAGACCCAGTCACGCAGCTTATAATTTGTCTTTTTCTTTCCGAGGCCCTTTGCTTCGATCTCGTCCGGCGCGTTCTTCTTCAGTTCATCGGATTCCCGTCCGTTCCACTCACCGGAATTGATCACGATACCGCTCTGGGTATATGCCTCCTTAAGATCTTCCTGCTCTTTTCCATCCGGGCTGATGACCTGGATGATCGGAAGATCGAATTTCTTTGCAAATTCAAAGTCTCTGTCATCATGCGCAGGGACGCACATGATGGCGCCGGTTCCGTAATCGGCCAGTACGTAATCTGCCAGCCAGATCGGGACCTTCTCATTATTCAGCGGATTGATCGCATAGCTGCCGGTAAAAACACCGGTCTTTTCTTTATCCTGCAGACGGTCGACCGAAGATTTCATGGATGTCTGGTAAATGTAGTCATCCACTTCTTTCTGACGGTCCGGCTTTGCCAGCTGTGATGCTCATTCGTATTCCGGTGCCAGCACCATGAAAGTAGCGCCGTACAGGGTATCCGGACGGGTGGTATAAACAATGATGTCCTTATCGGTCCCGTCGATCCGGAAATTGATCTCGGCACCATATGAACGGCCGATCCATTCGGTCTGCATCTTGATGACCTTCTCCGGCCAGTCCAGTGTCTTCAGATCTTCCAGAAGTCTGTCAGCATAAGCCGTGATCTTCAGCATCCACTGTTTCAGGTTTTTCTTTGTGACTTCAGAGCCGCAGCGCTCACACTTGCCGTTTACAACCTCTTCATTTGCAAGACCGGTCTTGCAGTTCGGACACCAGTTGATCGGCATCTCCTTTTCATATGCCAGACCATTCTTGAACATCTGTACAAAGATCCACTGTGTCCATTTGTAGAAATCCGGATCCGTGGTATTGACTTCGCGCTCCCAGTCATAGATTGCCGCGATCTGGTTCATCTGGCGCTTGATATTGGAAATATTGTCCGCCGTCGTGATAGCCGGGTGGATTCCCATCTTGATCGCGTAGTTTTCTGCCGGAAGACCGAAGGCATCCCATCCCATCGGATGGATCAGGTAGTACCCCTGCATCAATTTATAACGGCTCCAGACGTCACTGATCACGTAGCCACGCCAGTGCCCGACGTGCAGGCCGGATCCTGACGGATACGGGAACATGTCCAGACAGTAATACTTTTCTTTTTTGCCGTCATCCACATTGACCGGTTTTTCTTCCCAGATGTCATGCCACTTTTTTTCGATTTCCTTATGGTTGTAAACTGCTTTCATTTTTTCTGCTATCTGCCTTTCTGCTATTTCATTAAGTTGCCTAAGATTCCTCTTACGAGTTTATTTGCTGCTGTCTTCCCTGCGGATGTAAGCACGCTGGAGGCAGCTTTTCCGATCTCTTTTCTGCGTTTTTCTTTTTCTTTTCTCTTACGCTCTTCTTCTTTCAGTTTCTCTTTTTCTTCTGCGCGGATCCGTGCCAGTTCTTCTTTCGTCAGCTTCGGCTCTGCCTCTGCTTCTCTTTCGGCTTTCTCTTTCTCAACCAGGGATGCCTCTGCGGCGGCGGCTGCCTGCTCTGCTGCTTCTTTTTCTTCCTGGATCGAACGGATCAGAGACGGACCTTCTGCTGTCTCTGCTGCGGCTGCTGCCGAAACAGGCGCGGTTCCCGGGGCATATCCTTTTGCACGCGGTGTTCCGCAATTCTGGCAGAACAGGCCTGTATTGCCTTTCTGTCCGCATGCGCAGTCCCATGGCCCCTCGGAAGGTGCCGGCTGCGGTGTGACCTGTGCCGGTGCCGGGTTTGCGGAAGCTGCCCTTCCGGTCAGGAGTTCGTAAGCCGACTCTCTGTCCACGGCATGGAAGTATTTTGCAAACATATCGCTGTCCGCAATCAGTTCGCTCAGCAGATTGTCATCGATGATTCCCATCTGGCTCTGTGGCGGAAGGATCTTCGCGCGCTGTACCATGCTCGGAGCGCCCTTCTCATCCAGGAAAGAGACCAGCGCTTCTCCGGTGCCGAGCTGTGTGATGGCTTCTTCGGTCTTGAATTCCGGATTCACCACAAAACTCTGTGCGGCTGCGCGGACAGCCTTCTGGTCTGCCGGCGTATAAGCACGCAGCGCATGCTGTACTTTGTTTCCAAGCTGCCCCAGTACCTGATTTGGAATATCCGTCGGGCTCTGGCTGATGAAGTAAACGCCGACGCCCTTGGAACGGACCAGCTTCACGACCTGCACGACCTTGTCCTGCAGTTCCTTGGAATCAATATTGAACAGAAGATGTGCCTCGTCAAAGAAGAACACGATCTTCGGCTTGTCTGCATCGCCTACTTCCGGAAGAGTCTCATAGAGTTCCGAAAGCATCCACAGCAGGAATGCTGCGTATAGATCCGGATTCTGGAACAGTTCCTCACAGTTCAGCACGTTGATCATGCCTCTGCCGTTTTCGTCTGTACGGATCCAGTCCATGATATCCAGTGCCGGCTCTCCGAAGAACTTGTCGCCGCCCTGGGATTCCAGTTTCAGAAGACCCCTCTGGATCGATCCGATGCTGGCTGTCGTGATATTGCCATATGATGTTTTGTAATCAGCTGCGTGATCGCCGACCGCCTGTACGACGGTACGCAGATCCTTCAGATCCAGGATCAAAAGCCCCTGATCATCCGCGATCTTGAAAATGACGCTGAGGACTGCTTCCTGCACGTCAGTCAGTCCCATCAGACGGGACAGGAGCATCGGCCCCATTTCCGAAATGGTGGCGCGTACCGGAATACCCTTCTGTCCGTAAACATCCCAGTAAGTCGTCGGATAACCTTTGTACTCCCAGCCGGCTTCATCCAGACCGAATTTCACGATCCGCTTCTGCATATCTTCTGTATTGATGCCCGGCTGGCTCATGCCCGTCAGGTCACCTTTGATATCGGAGAGGAAGACGGATACACCCGCATCTGAAAAACTTTCTGCCATGACTTTGACCGTGATGGTCTTTCCGGTTCCGGTCGCGCCGGTCACCAGACCATGGCGGTTGGCCAGAGGCAGAAGCAGACTGATCTTTTCTTCATTTTTTGCCATCCAGATCTTCTCATCAAAATACATAATCCTTCCTCCTATATTACTTAATAAAAAAGGGCATAAAAAACTAAGATAAATTGTACCACTAACCTTTTTATTTCACAAGAAACATTGCGTCGCCGAAACTGAAGAAACGATACCGTTCTTCAATGGCCGCCTGATAGGCATGCAGGATGTTTTCACGCGTGGAAAATGCGCTGACCAGCATGAGGAGCGTGGACTCCGGAAGATGAAAATTGGTGATCAGGCAATCCGTGATCTTAAAGCGGTAGCCCGGATAAATAAAGATGTCGGTCCAGCCGGATGCGGCCTTCATCGTGCCGTCTTCTGCCGCGACCGATTCCAATGTCCTGGTGGAGGTCGTCCCGACGCAGATGATCCGTCCGCCGTTCGCTCTTGCTTCATTGATCTGCTGCGCAGTCTCTTCCGTTACCACGTAGTATTCGGAATGCATGTGGTGATCCAGGATGTTTTCCTCTTTGACCGGACGGAATGTCCCAAGTCCCACATGCAGGGTAACTTTCGCGATCGTAATCCCCTTCTCTTCGATCTGCGCGAGGAGTTCCTTCGTAAAATGAAGACCGGCGGTCGGCGCGGCTGCACTTCCATCGTGTTCTGCGTAGACCGTCTGATAACGGGTCTTATCTTCCAGTTTATGCGTGATATAAGGCGGGAGAGGCATCTGCCCCAGCTGATCCAGGATTTCTTCAAAGATCCCGTCAAAAGAAAAACGGATGATGCGGTTGCCATCGTCCTGCACGTTGATGATCTCTCCGAGGAGCATTCCGTCGCCGAAAGAAAGGCGGCATCCGGTACGGGCCTTCTTTCCCGGCCGTACCAGACATTCCCAGTCAGTATCGCTTTTCCGGGTTAAAAGAAGGATCTCTACCACGGCGCCGGTATCTTCTCTCGTACCGAACAGTCTGGCAGGGATCACTTTGGTATCATTCAGAACCAGGCAGTCGCCCGGGTTCAGATAGTCTATGATGTTCCGGAAGACCTCATGTCGGATCTCTCCGGTTTCTCTGTTCATGATCATCAGCCGGGAGGACGCGCGGTCTGTTAACGGATCCTGCGCGATCAGTTCCTTCGGAAGATCATAATAAAAATCATGCAGATTCATATTGTATATCAGAATAACTGGCGCACAGCGTCCATGCTGCCTGCATAGAGCGTCTTGGACATTGCCAGTGCTTTTTCCAGATCGATGTCTTTGATCTTGCCGTCCCGATGGACGATGACCCGGTTGAATTTGCCTTTGCTGATGCATTCCACCGCCATGATGCCCATGAGTGACGCCATCATACGGTCAAAGGCTGTCGGACTTCCGCCTCTCTGCACGTATCCGAGGACCGTTGCCCTGGTCTCGATACCGGTGATCTTTTCGATCTTCTGTGCCATTTCTACCGCACTGCCGGCGCCCTCTGCCAGCACCACGATGAAATGATGCTTGCCCATGTTCCGGCCGGTCAGCAACGTCTGGCAGACATCCTGTTCCAGATCAAAAGCAACTTCCGGAATCAGAACGCATTCCGCCCCGCACCCGATGCCGACTTCCATCGCAATGTATCCGGCATCTCTTCCCATGACTTCGATCACGGAACATCTTTCATGGGAGGATGCTGTCTCGCGGATCCGGTCGATCGCCTGCAGCGCCGTATTCACGGCCGTATCAAATCCGATGCTGAAATCACTGCTGGAAACGTCATTATCGATCGTTCCCGGGATTCCGATCACCGGAACGCCGATCCTTGAAAGGTCCAGCGCGCCGCGGAAAGAACCGTCGCCGCCGATGACGATGAGCGCGTCGATCCCGAAGACTTCCAGAATTTCTTTCGCTTTCTGCTGCCCCGCTTCTTCCATGAATTCTTTGGAGCGGGCGGTCATCAGCATGGTGCCTCCCCGCTGCAGGATCTCGGAAACATCACGGGTATTCATCTGTTCCAGTTCCCCGTTCAGAAGACCGTGATAGCCGCGTTTGACACCATATACTTCATATCCTTTTTTCAATCCTGTGCGGACAACGCTCCGGATAGCTGCATTCATGCCCGGCGCATCCCCGCCACTTGTCAGGACTGCGATCTTTTTAATTTCTTTCATTCAGGATCTCCATGAATTTTGCTGTATTTACTGCCGGATCTTTAAAGACAGCGCTTCCTGCCACGATCACATTCACGCCGGCATCCAGCACTTCCCGGACGTTCTCCAGCGTGATGCCGCCGTCGATCTCCAGATCGATCTCGTACGGAGACTGATTGATGATATTGCGGAGCTCTTTTGCACGCTCCAGCGATCCGTCAATGAATTTCTGACCGCCGAATCCCGGCTCCACACTCATCAGAAGGATCATGTCGCAAAGCGGCAGATATTCTTCTACGACGTTCGGGTCTGTCTTTGGCTTGATGGAAAGCCCGCTCTTAAGGCCCAGGTCGCGGATTTCCTTCAGCGTTGCCTCCACATTTTCACATGCTTCATAATGGATCGTAATGAGATCGGCTCCGCTCTCTTTGAATTCTTTCAGATAGCGGATCGGTTCCTCGATCATCAGATGCACGTCAAATACACAGTCCGTCGCCGGACGGATGGACTTGATCACCGGCATTCCAAAAGAAATGCTTGGGACAAACATCCCGTCCATGACATCGATGTGCACATAGGCGGCACCATTTTCTTTGATCTCTTCGAGCTGTTTTCCCAGATTCTTAAAATCTGCTGCCAGAATGGATGGCGCTAAAATATTCATGATCAATACTTCTGCTGTGATTTCAGTTCACTGAAGATGGATTTATAACTGTTATACCGGGAGGTTGGGATCTTTCCTTCCTGCACAGCCTTCTCCACGGCACAGTCTCTTTCCTTGATATGCGTGCAGTTCCGGTATTTGCACTGCCCCTTGTATGGATCAAATTCCGGGAAGGCATCCTGCAGGGTTTCCTTGGTATAATCCTCCGGGCTGACTAATAATGATGTGAAGCCCGGTGTGTCTACGATATGGACCTTTTTCGAGACCCAGTAGATCTCATTGTGTCTGGTCGTATGCTTTCCTCTTCCGACTTTCTCACTGATGGATCCAGTCGGCGCGATCTCCGTACTCCCGTTTGCCAGGACGTTTAAAAGCGTGGATTTTCCGACACCGGAAGGCCCTGCCATGACAGTGGTCTTTTTCTGCAGGTTATGACGCAGGAACAGCAGATCCATGCCCTTTCCGGTCTCAACTCCTGCCGCGATGACGTAGACCTTGCATCCGGAGTTTTTATAAGTATTCTTTAATTCCTTGATCTCAGACTCCATGGCAAGGTCTTTTTTATTAAAGACAATGATCGTCGGGATCCCCTGCTTCTTCATCAGGCAGAGGAAACGGTCCAGAATGCTGAGATTCGGGTTTGGCGATTTGATTGCAAAAACGACCATGGCCTGATCCACGTTCGAAACGTTTGGTCTGGTCAGCTCATTGAACCGCGGATACACGTCCACAATGGTTCCCTTCATTTTTATGGCATCGGTCACCTCAAACTGCACGTCATCCCCGACTAGCGGCGTGACATTGTTGTGTTTGAATGACCCCTTCGCATTGCACTCTACCAGTGAATAGCCCTCGGTCCTTACGTAATAAAACCCTGAAACTGCTTTAATGATTTTTCCGTACATATCTCACCTGCTAAATTAATATTTTTTAAGGTTCTTCATCCCCTGAATCGTCCGGTTTTTCATCCCCGGAATCATCCGGTTTTTCATCCCCGGAATCATCCTTTTTCTCTTCCGATTTTGGCTCTGTCGGCGACTCCGGTTCGGTCGGCGGCTCTATCGGTGCTTCTTTACCGACAACCAGCGTGATGATGGTCTCTTCCGGCACGGTGGACCCTGCCGCATGGCTCTGCTGCATGACCCTGCCAACGTCTGACGCATTGCTGGTATCACGGTAACCGATATCGTAGTAAAGATTCAGATTGGTCAATGCCGATTTTGCTTCTTCCTCGGTACTTCCGATCAGCTGCGGAACCGTTGCGTTCTTTACTTCCGGCCCCCGGCTGACGATCAGTTCCACCACGGTATCTTTGGTGACCTGGGTGTTTGCTGCCGGATTGGTGTCGATGATCTTGCCTGTTTCCACATCATCACTATACCTGGTCGTGATCTTGGTCTGGATGCCAAGCTGCTTCAATGCCGACTGTGCTTCTGTCTGCTGTTTTCCTTTATAGTCTTCCAGCGTGACCGTCTCTTTTCCGGAGCTGACCTGCAGTACGATCGTATTTTCCAGAGAGATTCTGTCTCCCTCTTTCTCACTCTGCTGGATCACGAGTCCTTTCTCCACCGTCTCGCTGGTCACATATTCCGCCGTGATGTTCGCAAAGCCCGCATCTTCCAGTTTTGCTCTGGCTTCCTCAAAGGTCAGATTCGTGACGTCGATCATCTGCGCGGTATTCTTATTGTTTCCGCTTCCGGCACAGCCTCCTTTAATGGCTTTCCCCGCAACGACACCTAATACAAGCAGGACAATGACACCGACGACGATGCCGCAGATTAGGATGATCTTGTCCAGTTTCCGTCTGCTGTTATCTTTGCCGGCCGGTTTCTTTTTCGGCTCTTCACCTTCAAATTCGATCAGACCGTCCAGATCGTCATCGTCATCATCATACCCGTATTCTTCATCATACTCGTCATCATACGCATCCTCGTACTCGTCGTCGTACGCATCATCGTATTCATCGTCATACTCGTCGTACTCGTCATCGTACTCGTCTTCATACTCATCATAATCATCCTCGTACTCATCCTCATACTCGTCGTATTCGTCATATTCTTCTTCCGGCTGTTTGCGCACAGATCTGGAAGTGGCTTTTCTGCCTTCTTCCCGCAGACGTTTCGCATCCTGCGCGTTCATCATGACCGTGGCGTTTTCCGTTGCTTCCGGCTCCAGGATCACAAAGTCTTCATTCGGGGAGATCAGCGCCGTCTTCAGATCTGAGAGGAGGGATGCCATCTTCTGATATCTCCTCTCCGGTTTTTTCTGTGTGCATTTTTCAATGATCCGCACCACGCTGGTCGGAACATTGCTGATCACGTCACTGACCAGCGGAACGCTTTCCTGGATATGCTTCAGCGCGATGGAAACTGTGGAGTCCCCGTCAAACGGAAGGCTGCCGGTCACCATTTCATAATAGACCACACCGAAGGAATAGATATCGCTGCGCTCGTCCACCTGTCCGCCTCTTGCCTGTTCCGGCGAAATATAGTGGACCGATCCCAGGATGTCCTGGCTGATCGTATTTGCTGTCGTCGTTCTTGCGATACCGAAGTCTGTCACCTTGATCTTGCCTTCGCGGGAGATCAGCACGTTCTGCGGCTTAATGTCCCGGTGGATGATGTTGGCATTGTGCGCTGCCTCGATGCCCTGCCCGATCTGGATCGCGATACTGGTCGCTTCCTTGATCGGAAGACGTCCGTTCCGGTCGATGTATTGCTTCAGCGTAATGCCATCCACAAATTCCATGACGATGTAGAAGATGCCTTCAAACTCATTGACATCGTACACGCTGACAACATTCGGATGCAGCAGGGCTGCTGCCGACTGTGCCTCGATCTGGAACTTCGCGACGAAGTTTTTATCCTCACAGAATTCAGGTTTCAGAAATTTGATGGCAACAAAACGGTTCAGTTTATGGCACTTTGCTTTGTATACATCGCTCATGCCTCCCGAGCCGATCTTCTCCAGGATTTCATACCTGTCTTCAATAAACATTCCAATTCGTATCATATATGCTATCCGCCTTTCAGATAGTTCAGTCTTCTGTGATCAGAACAACTGCAATATTGTCTTTTCCGCCCGCCGCGTTTGCCATGTCGATCAGTTTCTTCGCCTTGACCGAAAGCGGCATTTTCGCGTTCAACACTTTATGGATTGCCTGCTCGCTGACCATATTGTAAAGTCCGTCTGAACAAAGCAGCAATGTATCGCCGGGATCCATGGTCACCTGAAAATAATCCGGCTCCACTTTTCGTTCCGCGCCGATCGCTCTGGTGATGACATTATTCTTGCTGTGGAATCTTGCCTCATCCCTGGAGATCTTTCCTTCGCGGATCAGTTCGCCCACATAGGAATGATCCCAGGTGATCTGGGTGATCTCTTCCCTGTTCACAACATAAGCTCTGGAATCTCCCACGTTGATGATGTACGCGGTCGCATCCCGGATAGTCGCTGCGACAAGGGTCGTGGCCATTCCCTGATATTCCGATTCCCGGCCTTTGTAATAAATCAGTTCATTGACTTTATTTACGGCCTCCCGGAAAATGGAGAGCGGCATACGGGAATCTGAGGATTCGCAGAGATCGAAAAAGATCTCCGCTGCGTTCTCTGAAGCAAACTCGCCGGCATTATGTCCGCCGAGCCCGTCGCAGATGACATAAAGGTTGTCCAGATTTCCGATCGGTTCGTCGCATTCCAGCGAATAATCCTGATTAAATTTCCTGGATAATCCGATATCCGTAAGACCGTAAGATCTCAAGACCTTCTCCTTACCAGCTGCCCGCAGGCTCCGCTGATGTCTCTCCCCATTTCGCGCCGTCTGGTGACGGTGATCTGCCCATCCTCCAGGATCTTCCGGAAACGGGCAATGTCTGCTTCCTTTGTCTCCTGATACCGGTTTTCCGGCGTCGGATTGACCGGGATCAGATTGACGTGCGCGTTCTTTCCTTTCAGCAATGCTGCCAGTTCTCTCGCGTCCTCCGGCCGGTCATTCACTCCGGCGATCAGGCAGTACTCAAAGGTCACCCGCCGGCCGGTCTCTGCAAAATAGATCTCACAGGCATCCAGAAGATCCGGGATGGAATACTTCTTTGCCACCGGCATGATCTTTCTCCGGATTTCATCATTCGGAGCGTGCAAAGACAAAGCCAAGGTCACCTTCAGCTGTTCTTTGGACAATTTTATTATAGCGGGTATGATCCCGCATGTGGATATTGTAATATTTCTCTGGCTTATATGCAAGGCATTTTCCGCGCTGAGGATCCTTACAAAACCCACAACAGCATCGTAATTTAAAAGCGGTTCCCCCATCCCCATGATGACGATATTGGACACCCGTTCCCCGATGTCTTCCTGGATCTCATACACCTGATCCAGGATCTCGGAAGTGGTAAGATCGCGCACGCATCCCTTCAGGGTAGACGCGCAGAAAGAGCATCCCATGGCACATCCGACCTGCGAGGATACGCAGACGCTGTTACCATGCTTATACCGCATCATGACGCTCTCGATCAGGTTTCCGTCAGAGAGCTCAAACAGGTATTTTTTGGTCCCGTCCAATGCGGAAGTCAGAACCTCTTTTTTTGTGATGCAGATCAGATCGCACGTTTCGGATAGTTCTTGCCGGAGGCTCTCCGGCAGATTGGTCATCTCTTCAAAACTGTGCACGTATTTCTCGTGCAGCCAGGAAAAGATCTGGTCTGCCCGGTATTTCGGCTGTCCCATTTCCGCGACCAGCTTCTGCAATGCATCATATTGTAAGGATTTTATGTCAATTTTCTGTGAATTCATGTTCATTTTCTCCGGAAAATGGCCACATATGCGCCGTCACAATCGCACAGTCCCGGAAGGAACCGTTTCTCTGTGACTGGCTCAAACGAGAATGTTCCCGCGAACCAGCGGGCATTCTCCTCGTTTTCCCCGTTATTGATCGTACAGGTACTGTAGGAAAGAAGTCCTCCTTCCGCTACATAGGCCTGGACGGTTTGAAGGATCTTTCTCTGCAGCGTCTGCAGTTCCTTAAGATCCTCTTTCTGCACGCGGTAGCGGATATCCGGTTTATTCCCGATCACGCCCAGTCCGGAACACGGCAGGTCTGCCACGACGATATCCATCTGCCCAAACAAACGCTCATCCGGGATGCACGCGTCAAAGACCTCGCAGGTCACGTTGTCTGCTCCTATGCGTTCTTTGTTCTCTTCGATCAGACGGACTTTATCTTCTGTCAGGTCACGGGAGAGAATGGCTGCATCCGGGAACTTTTCGGCCAGATGAAGACTCTTCCCACCAGGTGCCGCACAGACATCCAGGATCTTTTTCACCGGATCGTTTCCCGCCGCTTCCGCCAGCAGAATGGCCGGATACATGGCGCTGATATCCTGGAAGAAAAGAAGCCCTTCTTTGTATGCCCGAAGGCTCGTCAGATCCGGGAAATCCTCCAGAATGACTGCTTCCGGGATCTCTTCATGGAACGTAAAACGGCACTGGTCTTCTTCCAGCATGCGTCCGATCTCTTCCCTCGTATGATTTTTCAGGTTCACGCGCGCCGTCACAGGCGGATCGCTCCGGTTGATGCTAGTGAAAAAGCGGACTGCGTTCTCATGCCCCTCCTGCTCCATCACCAGTTCATAGATCCATTCCGGAACGCCGTAGCGGATATTCTCCGGGATATCTTCCGGAACGCCTTCCCGCTGGATGGTGCGCAGGATGCCGTTGACAAATCCTTTCAGATTCCGGAATCCGCGTTTTCCCGCCAGTTCCACACCTTCATGGATCGCCGCATGGTCCGGAACGCCGTCCATGAACAGCATCTGATAAAGGCTCATGCGCAGGATGTCCCGGACGACCGGCTTCATCTTCTTTACCGGTGTTTTGGAATAATGATCGATCACATAGTCCAGATATAAGAGCTGTTCCAATGTGCCGTAATAGAGCCTTGTGGCAAATGCCCGCTCCTGCCCTTCGAGTTCCTGTCCGGAAAAAACATCCTGAATCAGAATGTGGCTGAAACCCTGCTTTTCCAAGGTCTCAACCAGCATTGTAAGAACGATATTTCTTGTATTCGGATCCTTTTTCTGTTCCATGCGTGAATGCTATGCGCCGAACCGAAAACCGGTTTCGATCTTCTTTCCGCGCAGGAATTCTTCCGTGCTCATCCGCTTCTTGCCTTCCATCTGCACTTCCTTCAGGGATAGCGCATCTTTTCCGCATTTCACGATGAGCGTCTTTTTATCCACATAGACGACCATGCCCGGTTCGGCATCGTCCGTATTCTCTGTTACATCTGCTGCCCAGAATTTGAATGTCTTTCCCTCCAGGAACGTATAGGCAGACGGCCATGGATCAAACGCGCGGATCTGACAACGGATCTGCTCCGCGGAAAGTGAGAAATCGATCTTCCCGGCATCCTTGGAGAGGGTCTTCATATAGGTCGCTGCAGACGCATCCTGCTCGGTTTCCGTCAGAGTCCCTGCTTCCATCTGCGAGATGACTTCCAGAAGCATTTTTGCACCTAACGCAGCTGCCTTCGGTTCCAGTGTCCGCAGGGTGTCATCCGCATCGATCGGAAGTGTTTCCTGGGCGAGGATATTGCCTGCATCCAGTTCCCTGGCAATGCGCATGATAGTAACGCCGGTCACTTCTTCCCCGTTCAGGATCGCGCCGATCAGAGGCGCCGCGCCACGGTATTTCGGCAGCAGGGACGGATGGATATTGATGCAGCCATATGGCGCGATAGAGATCACTTCCTCCGGGATCTTCTGTGAATAGGCCGTCACGACAAAAAGGTCCGGTCCTGCTTGTCTCAGTTCTTCCTGAAAAGACGGATCCTTCACCGTTTCCGGCTGCCAGATCACGAGCCCTGCAGAAAGGGCTGCTTCCTTGACCGGCGAAAACCGGATGTTCTTGCCTCTGCCGCTGATCTTATCCGGCTGTGTGACGACCGCCACAACATCATGTTCGGATTCGATCAGTGCCTGCAGAGCCGGCACTGCGATATCGGATGTTCCCAGATATATGATCCTCATGCTTACTCCTCTGTTGCCTCTTCTTCCGGAATGGCCTCTTCGTCTATCTCCTCCTCTTCCTCTTCCGGCATGAGTTCCGAAACGTCGTGCAGTTCACCCTCAACTTTATCTGTATAGAGGATGCCGTCCATATGATCGCATTCATGACAGATTGCTCTTGCCAGGAGCCCTTCTGCCTCCAGTTCAAATGGTTCCAGGTTTCGGTCAAATGCCTTCAGGGTGATGTGGAACGGCCGCGTGACCAGACCGAATTTTCCCGGTACGGAAAGGCAGCCCTCATTATCCGTCACATCACAATCCTCCTGCGGGATGATCTCCGGATTGATGATGATCAGATCCTCCCCATTGTTATGGATCAACGGATTGACTTCCTCAAGTTCGCCATCTTCATTTTCCACCGGTTCCGGCGCTTCCACGGTCACAATACAGATCCGTTTCAACACGCCAACCTGGACAGCAGCCAGACCGACGCCGTTGTACTCGTGGACCGAGTCGATCATATCGTCGATCAGTTCTTCCGTACGCGGAGTGATCTCTTTGACCACTTTCGATTTCTTTCTTAATATTTCGTCATCATCCATTCGGATGTTTCGGATTGCCATGCTTACCCCTTTCTGCTTCCCATCATGGAAAAATCAAATGTGATATTCAGTGTCTTGTCCGGATTCTCATCTATATATGCTTCCACGCTGTCCTTGATATCGGTCAGGTCCTGATACTCCTCTGATTTCAGGTAGATCACTTTCCGGTACTGGTCATTGATCTTCGCGATCGGCGCATCGCCGGGACCGATCTTCTGGATATTCGTTCCGGCAGCACTTGCTGCTTCTTTCGCGCGGATCTTCCGCTCGATCACCAGGCTGATCTCGTTGCACTTCTGCGTCAGATGCCTCTCGTTCTCACAGGCGAAGAGGATGCCCAGCATATTCTTCACCGGAGGATAACCGAGGAGTCTCCGGTAAGACATCTCATAGTTATAAAATCCTTTGTAATCCTGCTCCGCTCCTAATTTCACCGCATAGTTTTCCGGTGAATAGGTCTGGATGATCACCTCGCCCTTCTTGGATCCGCGTCCCGCACGCCCTGCTGCCTGCGTGAGCAGTTGGAACGTCCGTTCTGCTGCCATATAGTCCGACGCGTACAGCGACAGATCGGCAGCCAGGATCCCGACAAGCGTCACGTTCGGGAAATCATGTCCCTTCACGATCATCTGCGTCCCGATCAGGATATCGGCTTCCTGATTGGCAAAGGCTGAAAGGATCTGTTCATGTCCCTGCTTCTGTTTGGTGGTATCCGTATCCATCCGCAGTGTTACTGCGTCCGGATACCGTTTATGGATCTCTTCCTCCACCTTCTGGGTGCCAGTCCCGAAGGTTCCGATGTATTTGGAACCACAGGATGGACAGGTCTTAACCATCGGTGTTTCATATCCGCAGTAATGGCACATCAGTTTGCCGTTCCGGTGATATTTCAGGGAAACGTCACAGTGCGGGCATTTGATCGCCGTGCCGCAGTTCCTGCAGGATACAAAACTGGAATAGCCTCTGCGGTTGATGAACAGGATGATCTGCTCTTTTTTTGCCAGACGGTCCAGGATCATCTCGTCCAGTTTCCGGCTGATGATGGACCGGTTTCCGAAGTTCAATTCATCCCGCAGATCGACCGTTGTGACATCCGGCAGCATCGCGCCGGTGGCCCTTTTCTCCAGTGTATAAAGCTGGTATTCTCCCTGCTCAGCCTTGAAATAACTTTCGACCGAAGGCGTTGCGGAACCGAGAACCACAAAGCCGCCTGAAAGGCGCATGCGCTCGATCGCGACTTCCCGGGAGATATACCGTGGAACATTTTCATTCTTGTATGTGCCCTCGTGCTCCTCGTCGATGATGATCACGCCGAGACGCGGAAAAGGCGAGAACAGTGCCGACCTTGGCCCGATGATGATATCCACCTGGCCGTTCTTCGCTTTTTCCAGCTGGTCATGCTTCTGAGCCTGCGTCAGACGGGAATGAATGACCGAGATGCGGTCCCCGAATTTCTTGTAAAACCGGATGACCGTCTGGAAGGTCAGCGCAATCTCCGGGATCAGCACGATGGCCTGCTTCTGTT
>JAFZKG010000076.1 GCA_017553695.1 Lachnospiraceae bacterium | reverse complement strand
GTTTCTTGTTGATACCCTGTGAGTTCACAAGGATCTCAACGGATCCGAAATCTTTTACGAACTGTGCAGCACATGCTTCGACTGCGTCTTCCTTTGTAGCGTCACAGACATAGTACTTGAATTCCTTGCCTGTCTCTGCTTTCAGTTCTTCGCATGCAGCCTGCAGTTTTGCCTCTGTACGGGAAGCGATAGCGACATTTGCGCCAGCCTCTGCAAATGCTTTTGCGATGAGCTGTCCCAGTCCGCCTGCTCCACCAATGATGATTGCATTCTTTCCGGTCAAATCAAAATAGTTTGCCATTTTTAACGCTCCTTTCAGGTTTCCCTTTTTATTTTCATTTTTTGTTTGCTTTATCTGAAGATGTGCATTAGTCGCACATCTCAATGACAGTAGCCTGTCCCATGCCGCCGGCGATGCAAAGCGTTGCCAGGCCATATTTCAGGCCGCGCTTTTTCATCTCGTGGAGCAAGGTGACGACGATACGGCAGCCGGAAGATCCAACCGGATGTCCCAGTGCGATCGCGCCGCCGTTTACGTTGATGATATCCATCTTATCTTCCCAGCCAAGCTGTTTGATGCAGCCGATCGACTGTGCTGCAAATGCTTCGTTCAGCTCGATCAGCTGAATGTCATCGTCGGTAAGGCCGGCGTTCTTCAGTGCTTTCGGAACAGCCGAAACCGGTCCGAGTCCCATCTGGCGCGGATCGTTTCCGGCAGTGCCCATTCCGATGATGCGTGCGAGCGGCTTGAGGCCAAGCTCTGCTGCCTTTTCCTCGCTCATCAGCAGAACGGCACTGGCTCCGTCATTACGTCCGGAAGAGGATCCTGCAGTAACGGTACCCGTCAAAGCGGTGTCCCCGAAAAGACGGCCTTCTTCATCATGTTTGATGTTGAAACATGGTTTTAACTTCGCCAGTTTCTCCAGGCTGGTGTCTCTACGTGGGAACTCGTCGGTATCGAAAATGATTGGGTCTTTCTTCTTTCCCTGCGGAACTGTTACCGGTACGATCTCATCTTTAAAACGTCCGGCATCGATCGCTGCGACTGCCTTCTGCTGGGAAGCAAGCGCAAACGCATCCTGCTCTTCTCTGGTGATGCCTAAGATCTCCGCCACGTTTTCTGCGGTTGCGCCCATGTTATAGGAACCATAGATGTCCTGCGGCTGGGAATAGAATTGTCCTTCGGTCAGGGCATCGACAAACTGTGTTGTTCCTGTCCCGACGCCCCAGCGGGCATTACGGACATAAAAGACTGCATTGGACATGCTCTCTGTTCCGCCTGCCACAACAACGTCGGAAAGGCCGCACATGATCTGCATGGCACCATTGTGGATCGCGGTCATTCCGCTGGCACACTGACGCATGACGGTATGTGCGGAAGCGGTTTCTGTGATCCCTGCCTTCAGGGCAACCACACGGGCGATGTTCGGCTCGTCAGATGTCTGACGGCACTGTCCCAGAATGACTTCATCGATTTCATTCGGGTCGATCCCGCTGCGGTCCAGCAGGCCTTTGACCACGGTGGTGGCGAGGTCTGTTGCGCTTAACGGTCTTAATGCGCCTCCCATACTGCCGACGGCCGTACGGCAAGCTTCAACAATTACTGCATTTTTCATAATGATCCTCTTTTCAGCTGTTTATTTTTCCAGTGCGATCTCGCCGAAGTTCACGCTGCCGGCGGTACGGCAGGTAAGGACCATCGGCTTGCATCCTTCTGCTTCGATGGTGACCGTGAAAGGCTTATTGGTCGGAAGACCCTGTACTTCAAAGTCACCCAGGAAGTCGGTCTCGGTCACATACTCTTTTCCGCACTCATCACATTTTACTGTTACCTTTGCGCCTTTGACGTCTTCGCCTTCAAAGGTGACCTCGCCGCAGATGAACGGCTTCGGCAGGTACATGTATTTCACGCCCGGTTCTGCCTTGAATGCAGGCTGGAAATCTTCGAGCTCTGCTGCATGCTCTGCTGCAAACTTGGAGATCTCGCTTTCCGGATCGTCCAGATCTCCGAAGATCAGTGCCTGGTTCGGGCAGCACTCGGAGCATCTTGTCTGTTTCTCTCCTGCGTCAAGCATATGTGCACAGCCGTTGCATTTCTGTGCGATCTGTGCCTGCTCGTTCCACTGCACGCAGCCATACGGGCATGCTTTCAGCAGATCCTTGTCTGCGCTCTTCTCCGGGTCTAAGATGACCAGTCCATCCGGACGTGCATAAAATGCATCCGGACGTTTTGCGATACAAGGCGCATTTTTGCAATGCTGGCAAGGGATCGGAACATAATCCACTTTCACTTTGTCGAAAGTGCCGTACTCGATCTCTCTGACACGCATGAGGTTCATTCCCTCAATGGTTGCCTTGCCGTATTTTCCATGATCATTGCCGATCCACTCGTCTTTGCAGGCGAGGAAACAGCTGTAACAGCCATTGCAACGATCGACGTCTATGATAAAACCATATTTAGCCATAATTCTTTTCTCCTTTCCTCGCTTCGATCAGCATTCCCATTTCCTGCACTCGATCAGGCAGGAGTTCGGAGCCATACCAGGTGCGTTCTTGGACAGCCAGCGCTTGTTGGTCAGAATATTGACACATCCGCCACGGTCGGTTGCTCCAGTCTCTGTTGTGATCGGATCATATTTTGCCGAACATCCGTAGGAATGCATCACGCCTTCCGGTACACGGTAGGTGACGTCTGCTGCGCAAAGCACGCTTCCGCGGTCGTTGTAAAGTTCGATGATATCGCCGGTCTTGATGCCACGGTCTTTTGCATCCTTCGGATTGATGCGGGCTACCCAGTATGCGTAGCCATCGATCATCATACGGTGGCACGGGATCTCATCCAGCCAGCTTGCATGGGTATCATAATGCGTATGGAAGCTGAAACGCGGATGCGGAGAAATGATCTGGAGCGGATATTTCTTGTAGAG
>JAFZKG010000075.1 GCA_017553695.1 Lachnospiraceae bacterium | reverse complement strand
CACTGATGGTCAACTCCGGACTGACGTTCCAGCAGCTGTTTCTGATCGTCTGCGGGATCTATGGAGTGGCAGCTGCCATCTGGCTGATCCTCGTCCCGTTTTCTGTCCGCATCTATGGCGTCGGAAGCAGTCAGAAACCGACCCGGGAGCAAACGATCAGGGTTATGAAGAACAAGTCCGCAATGCTGATTGCGTTTGCGATGATTTTCTTTAATGCAACATCTATGACATTTACTGCTTACATCATTAAATTCCTGACAACGAAAGGTATGACGCAGATGCAGGCGGCGGACACCTACAGCATTACCACAATCCTTGGTCTGGCATCGATGATTGCTTTCGGACTCCTCTCAGATAAATTGAAGACCAGAAGAAAGATTGCGATCATGTCCTTTATCGCCGGTGCAGTTGCATTTGTCGTTCTGGGAGTCGTCCCGGCGAATTTGATCTGGCTTTATGTGGTCCTTTGGGGAACCTTGCCGCGTTCGATCTCCGGTCTGACCAGCGCAACGGCAGCGGATATTGCCGAACTTCCTTCGGATGTCCCGATCATCAACTCCGTCCGTGGCACGATCGCACAGATCGGGTCGATCATCATCGGCATCCTGATGGGATATGGGATACAATTTCTTGGTTATCAGGCGATGGTATTTATCCTGGCAGGCGGCATGCTGATTGGCGCGGTGCTCTGGTTTCTGGCAAAGCAGATCAAGTAGGCAGGATATGTGTGCATTCAGACAAAAGTCTGCCGTCCGTTACGGGACGGCAGTTTTTATATTTTAAAGCAAGAGGTTTTATATTATAATATATAGTTGAACTTAATTGTAAATACATCCTATCTTTGGAGGCGGACATGAAACTGACCTTTATCGGAGCTGCTCATGAAGTGACCGGATCCTGCACGCTGATCGAAGCCTGCGGGAAGAACATTCTTGTGGACTGTGGCCTGGAGCAGGGAAAAGATACCTATGTGAACTGCGAGATCCCGGTGTCGCCGGAAGATATCGACGCGGTGCTGCTGACGCATGCGCACATTGACCACTCCGGCAAGATCCCGGCGCTTGTCGCGGCGGGTTATAAAAACCCGATCTACAGCACGGAGGCGACAAGAAGGCTCTGCGACATCATGCTGCGCGACTCGGCGCACATTCAGGAAAGCGAAGCGGAGTGGAGAAACCGCAAGGCAAAACGTGCCGGCGGGGAAGACGTCACACCGATCTATACGATACAGGATGCGGAAGATTCCATGAAGTTATTCCGCGCGTGCTACTACAACGAAGACTATCCGGTTTTTGATGATATTTCGATCCGGTTCCTGGATGCCGGGCATCTGCTGGGTTCATCCAGCATTCTGGTCACGATCCGGGAAAATGAAGAGACGCGGAAGATCCTGTTCTCCGGCGATGTGGGAAACATTGACCGTCCGTTGATCAAGGATCCGCAGAAACCGGAAGAGGCCGATTTCGTGATCATCGAGTCGACTTACGGCGACCGGCTGCATGGTGAGCGCGAGGATTATGTGACGCAGCTCACCGAGATTATCCAGAGGACGCTGGACCGCGGCGGCAATGTGGTCATTCCGTCCTTCGCCATCGGGCGGACGCAGATCCTCCTGTATCTGATCCGCATCATCAAAGAACAGAATCTGGTACAGGGACACGACAACTTCCCGGTTTACGTGGATAGCCCGCTGGCAGTAGAGGCAACGGAGATCTATTCCGCGCCGCTGACGGAGTTCTTTGACGAGGAAACGCTGGATCTTCTGGAACGGGGGATCGATCCGATCAAATTCCCGAACCTGCATTTATCTGTCACTACGGATGAATCGAAGCAGATCAATTTTGACCGGGAGCCGAAAGTGATCCTTTCCGCATCCGGTATGTGCGAGGCGGGCCGGATCCGGCATCATCTGAAACATAATCTCTGGCGGGAAGATTCCACAATCGTTTTCGTGGGCTATCAGGTGGAAGGCACACTTGGACGCAAAATCATAGACGGCGCGGAAAGTGTCCGGCTCTTTAATGAAGAGATCGCGGTGCATGCGGAAGTGAAAGAGATCGCGGATATCAGCGGCCATGCGGATCGGGACATGCTGCTGGACTGGCTGGGCAATATCCAGCAGCCGCCAAGGAAAGTCTTCGTCAATCACGGAGGGGATACGGTCTGCGATTCGTTCGCGGCAAGCGTACAGGAAACGTTGGGTCTGGATGCAGTTGCGCCTTACAGCGGTGATGCTTATGATCTACTGGCGGAAGAATTCACGGAGAAGGCTGCAATCGTAAAAGCGGTATCGAAAAAGAGAGAAGCAAAAGAGAGAGTATCTGCAGTATATAACGCACTGGTGGCTGCCGGACAGAGGCTGCTGAAAGTGATCGAGCATAATAAAGGCGGAGCGAATAAGGACCTGGAGAAATTCACCGACCGTATTAATTCGCTTTGCGATAAATATGACAGGTAGGGGAGTTTGAGAGGATGAAAAGAATAGCCGCCGTATTTCAGGACGGGACGAGATATAAGATTCTCCTGATGTCCGTGTTTACGATCGGATTGGGACACGGAATCTATAAAGGGCTATTGGATAATTACCTTGCCCAGATCGTCGGCATCGGAAAGTTTGATCGCGGGATCGTAGAATTTTTCCGGGAACTTCCCGGGTTCCTTTTGATCTTCATTCTTGCCCTCCTGTTTACGTTCTCCGCGGAAAAACTGTACAAACTGGGAGCAATCATCATTCTGTTAGGTATGGGCATGCTTTCCATCGTCCCTCCGGTGAAAGTCCTGGACGTGATTGCCGTGT
>JAFZKG010000074.1 GCA_017553695.1 Lachnospiraceae bacterium | reverse complement strand
GAAAACGCAAACTGGCAAAATGATACGATCAAAGAAATATACAAGCAGGCCGGATCTGGCGGCGTTCTGCTCTCCTCCATGGGCAATCCGAAACCATTGCCTGTCTACTGGGATAAACTGCTGATCAATGCATCCCAGGTCACGAACCCGCCGATCGATCCCCTGCGGGAACCAATGGAGACCCGTGTCTTTCTCGGCAAGAAGCCGGAAAAGATCCGGCGGGATGCGAATGGTAAGCTGATCTGCGACCTGCCTCCTCAGATCGAACTGGCAATGCCGGTCATGTTCTCGGCCATGAGCTATGGCTCACTCAGTTACAATGCGCATGCTTCTCTGGCGCGCGCGGCAACAGAACTGGGCATTCTTTATAACACCGGTGAGGGTGGTCTTCACGAAGACTTTTATCAATATGGAACGCATACCATCGTTCAGGTAGCCAGCGGCCGGTTCGGCGTGCATGAGGATTATCTGGAGGCCGGCGCCGCCATCGAGATCAAGATGGGGCAGGGCGCAAAACCTGGCATCGGCGGACACCTGCCAGGGGCAAAGATCGTCGGTGATGTTTCCCGGACCCGTATGATCCCGGAAGGTTCCGACGCCATCTCGCCGGCTCCGCATCATGATATCTATTCCATCGAAGACCTCCGGCAGCTTGTCTATTCTTTAAAGGAGGCAACCGGATATACCAAGCCTGTCATCGTAAAGGTGGCAGCCGTCCATAACATCCCGGCCATCGCCAGCGGCATTGCACGGAGCGGTGCGGATATCATCGCCATCGATGGTTTCCGCGGCGGCACCGGCGCTGCCCCGACCCGTATCCGGGATAATGTCGGCATCCCGATCGAACTGGCACTGGCAGCAGTGGACCAGCGGCTTCGGGATGAAGGCATCCGAAACAATGTCTCTCTGGTCGCAGGCGGATCGATCCGCAGTGCGGCAGATGTTCTGAAGGCGATCGCCCTTGGTGCCGACGCCTGCTATATCGCAACCGCGGCCCTTCTGGCTCTCGGCTGTCACCTCTGCCGGACCTGTCAGACCGGTAAATGCAACTGGGGCATCGCCACACAGCAGCCGGAACTGGTGAAGCGGCTGAATCCGGATATCGGAAGCCAGCGTCTTGTCAATCTGATGACCGCATGGCGGAATGAAATCATGGAACTGATGGGCGGCATGGGCATCAACTCCATCGAAGCACTGCAGGGCAACCGCCTCATGCTGCGCGGTGTCGGATTAAATGAAAAAGAACTGGAGATCCTCGGGATCGCCCACGCAGGAGAATAAAAATGAAACGGATCTATGTAAATGAAGAATGGTGTCTTGCCTGTCATCTTTGCGAGTATAACTGTGCATTTGCCAATTCCGGCATGACCGACATGGCGCTGGCTCTGAAAGGAAAACCAATCTATCCGCGCATCCACGTGGAGGGAGATGAAAAGATCGCCTACGCGGTGTCTTGCAGGCACTGCGAAGATCCGCTCTGTGTGAAGAGCTGCATCGCCGGCGCACTTTCCAAGAAGGATGGCGTCATTCAGATCGATCAGGACAAATGCGTCGGGTGCTTTACCTGCATTCTGGTCTGTCCGTACGGAGCGCTTGCACCGAATGAAGACGGCGTGATGCAGAAATGCGAGCTCTGTTTGAATAATACCAATGGTATGCCGGCCTGTGTGACCGGATGTCCGAACAAGGCCATTGTCTACGAGGAACGAGGTGCTGTGGAATGAAGAAGTATGTGATCATTGGCAACGGCGTTGCCGCAACCGGATGCATCGAAGGGATCCGCAGTGTGGATCCGGAAGGCCCGATCACGGTCGTTTCGGAAGAGAAACACGCGGTGTATTGCCGTCCGCTCATTTCCTATTTTCTGGAAAAGAAAACCGATCCGGAGCGCATGCAGTACCGGGATCCGGAGTTTTACGACCGTATGGGCTGTGAAGTACTCTACGGAAAGAAGGCCGTCCAAATCGACGCGGAAAAGAAGACGGTTCTTTTGGAGGATGGCACCCAACTTCCTTATGACGCGCTCTGTGTAGCGACCGGTTCTTCCCCGTTTACCCCGCCTTTTGAAGGACTGGATACCGTGGAAAACAAATATAATTTCATGACGCTGGATGATGCACTGGCACTGAATACGGCCGTGTCAGAGTCTTCCCGCGTTCTGATCATCGGGGGCGGCCTCATCGGATTGAAGTGCGCGGAAGGCCTGTGCGGCAGGGTGGCACAGATCACGGTGTGCGATTTGGCCGACCGGATCCTGTCCAGCATTTTGGATGCGGAATGCGCGGCCCTGATGCAGAAACAACTGGAAGATGCAGGATTACACTTCCTGCTGGGAGACAGCGTCTCCCGTTTTGATAAAAATATCGCGTTTATGGAAAGCGGAGAGCAGATACCTTTTGACCTTCTTGTACTGGCTGTCGGCGTCCGGCCGAATGTTTCTCTACTGAAAGAAGCGAAGGGAGCGGTAAACCGGGGGATCCTGATCGACGAACGGATGGAGACCTCTCTTCCTGGGATCTTCGCCGCCGGAGACTGTACGGAAGGAGAAGATCTATCCTCCGGGCAGAAGAAAGTCCTGGCGATCTGGCCGAATGCCTATCTGCAGGGACATACCGCAGGCGTCAATATGGCAGGCGGCTTTGCCATCTTTGATAAAGGCATTCCGATGAACTCCATCGGATTCTTTGGACTTCATGCCATGACCGCCGGCACCTATGAAGGGGATCTGTATGAAGAAAAGACGGAAACCTCTCTCAAACGGCTGTTTACCAAGGATGACAAGTTAAAAGGCTTCATTCTGATCGGCCTTTCCGAGCGGGCAGGAATCTACACCTCCCTGATCCGGGAGCAGACGCCGCTTTCCTCGATCGATCTGGACCGGTTGAAAAAAGCGGCAACGACAACGGCATTTTCCCCGGATGTTCGTAGAAAAAAGTTTGGAGGTATGGTATAGTATGGAATCAATTCAGGCAAAAGATTTGGAGCACAGAGCTCTGAACGATCAACTGAGGACGGTCACGGGCGACTGCGTCATCGAAGACTGCTGCGGACAGCGGTTCATCGCTGCCGGCATGGCCGATAAAAACATTGAGATCCATGGGATCCCGGGCAATGCGCTTGGCGCTTACCTGAATGGTGCGCAGATCACGGTCATG
>JAFZKG010000073.1 GCA_017553695.1 Lachnospiraceae bacterium | reverse complement strand
GCAACTCTGGAGGCTTTATGAATCAGCTGGACATTTACTGCTTTACCTCTATAGCCAGAACGAAAAGTTTCTCTATCACGGCCCGGGAACTTATGATTTCCCAGCAGGCCGTCAGCAATCATATCAAAACGCTGGAAGAGGAAGTTGGCTATACGCTGTTTTTCCGCAGCGGGCAGTCTGCTGTCCTGACAAAAGCCGGCGAGATCATGCTGGATTACTTTATAAAAAGAGATTCCCTCGCGGCCGATTTTTTCCGTGCGCATGAGATCAAAGATGAATCCTCTCCGTTTATGATCGCATGGACCCAATGGGCCGGTGCGCCGCCGATCGCGCAAAAAATCCTGGATGGTTTCCGGGAAAAATATCCAAACGATACATTTCTGGTATCGGACATGCCTGCCGAAAAAATCCGGGAGGCGCTGTTAGAGAAAAAGATCGATATTCTTTTCACATCCCGCTATTCCGCAGAGTATATGTCGATGTCCTGGGAGCACACCTTTATCTGCTCGCAGGAGCTCACTCTGATCCGGAGCAACCGCATCACATACTCGGAAGAGGAACTGGAGCAATACCCGTTCTTTACGGTTCCTGCCGGAGAGACCAATGAGCATATGATCGTCCAGCGGGCAAAAGACACCTGTGAAAAAATGGGGTTTGTGCCCCGGAACGTGCATATCTGCGATGATCTTGGCTCGGCCTATCTGAACGTCATTACGATGAACGGGCTGTCGTTTGGAACCGATCAGACCGGACTTCTGCCAGACAGCAACTTTGTTCTGACAAAGACCGGAATCTATTCCGATTATATTATGTGCTGTCCGCACTATCCTTCCAAGCCATCCGTTATCCGGTTCCGGGACTATGTCAAAGACAGCATTAAGAAAATCCCGCACCGTTCCATTAAGGAGGCAGGCCAATGAATCAGATCCAGCTCGATTGTTTCATGTCTGCAGCTTTAAACGGTTCGTTATCGACCGCTGCAAAAAGCCTGTTCCTGTCCACGCAGGTCGTCAGCCAGCATATCCAGAAACTGGAGACGGAACTGGGGACGGCTCTTTTCACGCGGACAAAAACAGGCGTGACTCTGACCGAGTACGGGCAGGACTTCTTCAATCTTGCCAGCGAATGGTCGGTTCTTTATAAGGATACGATCCGTAATATCGAAGAAGCCTACAGCGAAATGTCAGCTTCCTTGAATATTGGCATTTCCGAATACATCGATTACATGGGTGCGATCAGCGGGCCGCTTCTCTCCTTCTCGGATTCTCACGATAATTTCAATATCATGGGCAATCACTATAAGAGCAGTGTTCTGTTGAAGAGCATCGACTCCGGAGAGATCGACATCGCCATCATTCCGAATACCCAGATCATCTCCAGCGGCGACTATAATGTTGCGTCGTTCGCAAAAGAACACCTGCATCTGTTCATTTCCGGTGAGATCAAAAATAAAAAGGATCTCGTGCTCGGCAGCGCCGAACTTGACGAGGTCTGTCAGAGTCTGCCGCAATTGACAACCAGTTATGGCGTGTGGACGGACGACGAATGGCGGGAGGTATCTTCACGGATGAGCAGTTCCCAAAACTATAAAATGGGAAAAACCATTGAACTTCCAAACTTCCGGTCTGTGATCCTGTCTCTGCATTATATCCCTGCGATCGCGGTCTGTGATACCCGCTTCGGATATCCGGTGGATGACTCTATTTTCCATCTTCCGCTTGTCTTCGAATCCAATCTCTGTTGTGTCTGGCACAAGCAAAATGAAAACCATCTTGCCAAAGAATTCGCAGACCATATGGTTCGTTATTACGGAGAATTCGACTGATTTCATTTTCGGGTTGTATCTTCCAAACCAAATAATTGATTTTCATTCCTTTTGTCTTCCTTTATAGTGGGCTTAACATTCGAAGCCTATGTTTATTTACTACTTACTATGAAGGAGATTTTGACATGTCAGAAAAACTGAACGGAAAAAACATCACCACCAATGCCCAGGAACACGGGCAGATCACGCTGAAGGTCGCAGACCTGGTCACAGCAGTCAATCAGATCATGAATCCGGAAGGCCCGGTATTTGACTGGTTTGCCGGATATGAAGACGCAAAAGCAGCCATCGAAGTCCGCGACGGCAAGGCAGAGATCGCAAACAAAGACATCCTGATGAGAGGCTGCATCGACGGACAGCATATCAGCGATATCATGGTAGTTGGATATGATGGAAAAGACGGCGGCGTTTATTGCGATGGCGAAGATACATATGCTGTCATTGAAAACGCATACATCACTTTAGAGGGCGTCGGCAAAGGTCTTGGCGGACCGGACACCGGTGTTTCCGTCCGTAACGGCGCAACCGCTGTGATCAAAAACGCCGTGATCAATGGATATGGAAAGAGCCGCTTCTGCACGACCGCAGAGGAAGGTTCCCGCCTTTATGTGTATGATTCCGTGCTCTGGTCTCACGGCGAGCCTTGGGGCGAGGGTTATGAGCCGATCACCGAACCAATGGCAACTCCTCCTGCACCGCTTCTGATTGAAGGCAACAGCCGGACCCATTGCACAATGACCAATTCCTACAGCTACTTCTACAACAGCAAGATCATCTGTGACGGATGGGGCGCGCTGTCTACCGAAGGCGCAGAAGGTTTCCTGTATCTGGAGGCAAACGACTGCGATATTATCGTTACCAAACGCGGCTACGGCACCTATGCAGATCCGGACTGCCACGTCTACTTCAACCGTTGCTCATTTGATGTGGCAGATATGTCGGTCCTGCTGGCAGGAAAAGGAGATGCACATTTTGATGACTGTGACTGTGACAACGGATCCTTCTTTGTTCTGGTTCACAACGTAAACGGCCAGCCGGAAGAGGTTGGTGAAATGGAAGTTCTGAACAGCCGCATCCACAGCGTAAAAGAGATCATGCTCTGCAGAAGTCAGAATACCGACATCCGCTTCTTCCGTACAGAACTTGCTTCTGATTGCGGCATCATCATCCGTTCTGAGATCAATGACGATCCGGCACACACGATCCCGAACGATCATCCATTCGGCATCCGTGTTGCATTTGAAGAAACAAAGCTGGAAGGCGACATCATCCACGGCGATCCGGAGCGGGATATGTTCATCGATTTCAAGAGAGTGCATATGACCGGCGCGATCCACAATGCAAACCTGCACATGGATGTCCGCAGCTTCTGGTACGCAACCGCAGATTCAGAAGTCACCTTCACAGGCGAGTTCTTCCTGAATCAGCTTGATGCACCGGCAGGCGTCACCATTCACGCAAAGGGTGAAAAAGCCGGAACCTATGAGCTTCACTGCGGTGGAAAACTGATCGTTGAGGAATAAAACAGTTTTATTCTATTCATTGTTTTTCTTCTAATTTTACTTATAAAGTAAAGAACGGGCGCTTTCGGCGCCCGTTCTGCTTTCTCTTTTTATTTCAATGGCGGAAGGTCATGAATATCGTAGTTTTCATAATAAATATCAAACGCTGTTTCCGTATCTCCTGAAAGCTCGATCAACGCACCGGCCTGGAACATCGTGGACAGGGTCCCCGACGGTGCTTTCCATGCCGCATTCGATACCACTTTCAACTGTTCTGTGTCCGGGGCATCTGCCCGCAGGATAAATTCCGCACTGAAGAGCAATACGCCGGTCGCGATATGGTAATCACTGGATACGATCGCGATCTGTTTGACCATTGGATATTTTTCAGTCAGAATATCATACGTAAACATCGCATTCTGCGCAGTTGTGATCGACTTATTTTCCACGATTACGCGGTTTTCATCCACTCCGTTCGCGATGAGCCATTTACCCATCTCACCGGCCTCCGTTGCCGACTCATTTTCCGCAGCCGTTCCGCCTCCGGTACAGACGATATAAGCGTTCGGATATTTCTTTGCACTGGCCAGCACCACCTTCAGCCGGTTGATCAGTTCGTCTTTCATCGTTCCGTCCGGCGCCAGCTGGAATCCCAGCACAACAATACAAAGCTCATTTGTATCCGGAAGCCCGTCCGGCAGGATGTCATAGTTCAATTTGATATCCGCGTTCACCGACCTCCACAGATCGATAATCTTTTCCCAGCGGGATCCCAGATCGGCATCGGCATCTGTCAGATCTTTTAAAAGATCCTGCATATGCGAGGATGCTTCGTCACCGTAACTGGCATAATCCACCACCATTTCCTCGATGATCCCCTGCGTGCCACTGTTTTTTTTCGACCCGCATCCTGTAGCCACGAAGGCCAGCATTAAGGCCAGCATCACGATCATCAGATGTCTCAAAGATTTCGCGTTCATATATTTTCTCCTCTGTCCCATTGTCTGCTGAAATGAATTATATCACAACGTGCGTTGACATCGCGTCTATTTATTTCTAGAATAAGAATGGATTAAAATGTACTAATACTTAATGTACTAATACTTATGGAGGGATATCAATATGTATCAAAGAAGTCCTATGACGGAGAGAGTCCGTGCCATCCGCGAGAAATGCCGCAGCACGAAGCCATCTCTGGACATAAACCGCTACAAACTGGTGACCGAGTTTTACATGGAAAACCCGCAGCTCACCGGAATTCTGAAACGTGCGAAAAACCTTCGCAATCTGTTTGAAAAGCTTCCTGTATGCATCAATGAAAACGAGCTCATCGTCGGCTGGCAGGGCACGAAATACCGTTCCAGCGCCCTGTATCCGGAAGTATCCTGGACCTGGTTCATGGAAGAGCTCCGTTCCAATAACATCCGCACCCGTGGTGTGGACCCTTACGAGATCGATGAAGAGGACGAGAAATATCTGCTGGAGACCGGCGACTGGTGGCTGAAAAATAACATGAGTGCCATCGCCAACGAGTATTATCCGCGTCCGCTGATGGACAAGCTGGATCGAAGCGGCGTCATCTACTTCAACGCTTCGGAAAATGCGCAGGCACCTGTCGGTCACTTTAACGCCAACTTCTGGACTGCTACACGCAAAGGCTTCGGCGCTATCCGTGACGAGGCACGCGCGAAACTGGAAGAATTCGAAGAGAACGGCATTCCTGGTGAGGATGTCAATAAATATCATTTCTATCGTGCCGTGGAGATCGTCTGCGAAGGCATCATCATCTGGTCCAAGCGTTACGCCGCTGAGGCACAGCGTCAGGCAGATGAATGCACGGACCCGGGCCGCAAGAAAGAGCTGGAGCGCATGGCCGACACTCTGAACTGGATCATGGAGAATCCATGCCGTACATTCTACGATGCTCTGCAGTGCACCTGGATGTACCAGCTGGCAATGTGTCTGGACGCACAGCTGCACGGCATCAGCTTCGGTCGTATCGACCAGTATCTGGGCAGCTTCTATGAGGAAGACCTGAAGGCCGGCCGCATCACACCGGAGGAAGGCCAGGAAATGGTCGACATGTTCTTCCTCAAACTGATGGAGCTGAACAAAATCTGGAATGAACGGGCAACGCAATCCAACCCTGGCTACACCTGCGGCACGCTGATGACGCTGGGCGGCGTAGACATGGAAGGACGCGATGCTACCAACGATGTCACCTACATGTTCCTGCAGGCCAGCGCCCGCCTGAAACTGATCATTCCGCAGGCGCTTCGTGTCCATCCGGGCACACCGATGGATCTGTGGGAGGCCGGCATTGAAACAACAAAAGTCTGCGGCGGTATCCCGACCTTTGAAAGTGACGAAGCGATCATCCCGGCACTGATGCGCCGCGGCATTCCGCTGGAGATGGCGCGCAACTACTGCCTAATCGGATGTGTCGAGCCGGAAGTCGGCGGCTTTGAATGGGCTCAGCCTGGCGGCAACGGCACGCAGTCCTATATCAATATCACCACAGCTATGCTGATGGCCATCAACAACGGCATCAACCCGTTCCGCGCACCTGGCGCACCGAAGAACGAAAAGATCCAGGGACCTGAGACCGGCTATCTGTACGAGATGAACTCGATGGATGAGGTGCTCGCCGCTGTTAAGAAACAGTATGACTACTGGATGATGTGGCACGCAAACTGCACCAACACCTGGGAATCTGTCGCGCGGTTCCATACACCGCTGCCAATGGTCTCCGCTACCATGACCGGCTGCATGGAATCCGGTAAGGACGTCATGTGGGGCGGCGCAATGTTTAACTCCACCGGCAACTCCTGTATCGGCATCGGTAACGTGGCAGACTCGCTGAACATCATCGACAAGGTCTGCTTCAAAGAAAAGATTGCAACCACCCGGGAGCTGTACGATGCGCTCATGAACAACTGGGAAGGATATGAAGATCTGCGCCAGCTCATCATGGGCAAGCTGACTCATTTTGGAAATGCAGATCCGGAGAGTGACAAATATATGACCTTTGCGGCTGAGACTTATGCAGATGCGATCCGCCGCTGCACCGGTCCGCGTGGCAATCACTATGATGCCGGCTGCTATCCGGTGACCCTGAACGTTGTGTTCGGCAAGGCTACTGCTGCCACACCGGACGGCCGTAAGCAGGGCGAGCCTCTGTCCGACGGCATCTCCCCTGTTCAGGCTATGGATAAATCCGGCCCGATCAGCACGCTGCAGTCGCTCCTGACCTTCGACTATACCAAGTACGGCAACGGCACGCTGTGTAATATGAAATTCCATCCGACCGCGCTGAAGAGCGAAGACGGCCTGAAGAAACTGGTCGACGTCATGCGCACGTATTTCAGCCAGGGCGGCATGGAACTGCAGCTGAACATCGTCTCCGGCGATATGCTTCGTGACGCGCAGAAGCATCCGGAGAATTACCGCGACCTTGTAGTCCGCGTGGCAGGCTTCTCGGCTTACTTCGTGGAAGTGTTCAAGGATTCGCAGGATGACCTGATCCACCGTACGGAGATGGGTCTGTAGGAGTTTAAAATGAGTGTATTAAAATTTCCACACCTCTTTGAGCCTTTGATCATTCGGAATACGGTTTTCCGAAACCGTATCTTCGCTTCCGCGCAGGGATCCTCATATCTGGATTGCGATGAACTCCCTACCCCGGAAGTAACGGTCTATTATGAGCGAAAGGCTATCGGTGGCGCAGCAACTACCTGTATGGGAGTGCGCCTTGTAGATCCACTCCACGGGCAAAACTTTGGCGATAACATTATCAATCTGAGAAGCGCCCGCGGCATCTCATGGTTCACGTATTATACGAATGCCATCAGCCGCCACGGAGCCATTCCTTCTGTCGAACTGCAGCACAGCGGCGCATTTTCTGCGCAGTCTGCCCGTGCAGGCCGTGAGATCTATGGGCCGGTCGAAGGTGATTTCAAAGGCAATCATGTTCTGGCGATGACAGAAGAACAGATCATTTCGACGATCGACGCATTCATCGCGCACGCGAAGTGGGCAAAAACCTGCGGCTTCGGCATGGTGACCATCCACGGCGGCCACGGCTGGCTGCTGGGTGAATTTATGAATCCGTTTTTCAATACCCGCACCGACCAGTGGGGCGGCAGTCAGGAAAACCGCGCGCGCATCGTGCGCGAGATCTGCAAAGGAATCCATGAGCAGGTTCCGGGCCTTGTCGTTGAACTTCGGATCTCCGGTGGCGAGGGCGTGGATGATGGATACGGTGTTGATACCGGTATTGAGATTGCAAAATCGATCGACGGTTACCCGGACATCATTCATGTTTCGGTGGGACGTGCAACGTTTGATGAGGCCTTCACCGTGATGTGCCCGAGCATGTTCCTGGAAGATGGCGTGAATGTGAAGTATGCGGCTGCGATCAAACCGCATATCCAATACAGTAAAGTTGGCACGGTAGGCGCGCTCTCCGATCCTGCTCTGATGGAAGAGATCATTGCAAGCGGGAAAGCGGATATTGTAAATGTGGCACGTGGCCTGATTGCTGATCCGGACCTCCCGCTGAAAGCACGGACCGGAAATGAGCAGGATATTAACAAGTGCATGCGCTGCAGCTATTGCTTCTCGCATCTTGTGTCAACGGGTCAGTATTGCTGCGCGCTCAATCCTGAGATCGGCCGCGAGCATGAATATACAACGGAGCCTTTAAAGGTGATCCGTCCGAAAAACGTGCTGGTCCTCGGAGGCGGCATCGGCGGCATGCAGGCAGCTCTGACAGCTGCAAAGCGCGGCCACACTGTGACGCTTGTTGAGAAAAATGATCAGCTCGGCGGCGTCCTGCTCTGCGAGGCGAAGGTGCCTTTCAAAGTCCATCTTCATGAGTATATTGAGAATCAGATCCGCCGCGTCGGAGAGGCCGGCATCAAGGTGCTTCTGAATACGGAACTGACTCCGGAACAGGCAGAGGAAATGAAACCGGATGTGATCATCGCTGCAATCGGTTCCACTCCTGTGATCCCTCCAATCTCAGGCGTAGACGGTTCCAATGTCGTCACCGCAGAATACGCCTATACCCACGCAGCAGAACTGACCGGGAAGACTGTGATCTTAGGCGGCGGTCTTGTGGGAACGGAGCTTGGCATTTATCTGAAAAATATGGGGATGGATGTCGAGATCGTCGAGATGGCAGAAAAACTGAACTGCGGCGACAACTCGGTCCACGAAATGGGTGTCAAGGTGGAGATCAAACGGATCGGCCTTCCGGTGCACACATCTACGAAGGCGCTGAAAATCGATGAGAACGGCGTCACCTGTCAGAACGCCGATGGCGAAGTGTTCTTCCCGGCAGACCATGTGGTCATTGCCGCCGGACTGAAAGGACGTCAGGAAGAAGCCGCTGCGTTCGCGCAGTCAGCTCCGCTCTTCTATCAGATCGGCGACTGCCTGGCTGTGAAGAATATCTATGAGGCGAACCGCCTTGGATTCAACGCCGCCATGGAACTTGGAACGCGCTGGTAGATCATATTATGGAATTCATGCAGAGCCCGCGACCGGGCTCTGTTTTTTTGCAAAAGATGCCTTTATTTCTATAAGTTGATTTAAAAAAGCCACTGGAAGAATTCATTTTTTTCTGTTATATTGTCCAGGAAGCTTGTTAGACGCTTCGTTCGATGACAAGGCACTTCTGCCTTGTAGGATTCCGGTATTTTTTTCTATGCATGCATGGCATTTCGCATGATATCGCATTTTGCCAGGTACATTTTGTCCCCTCTGTGCATGGCATTTCACACATTTTCCCATTTTGCCAGGTATGTTTTGCCCTCTTTATACATGGCATTTCGTACAATCTCCTATTTTGCCATGCACAACTGCCCCATTTTATACATGGCATTTCACGCGATCTCCCATTTTGCCATGCACAATTGCCCCATTTTATACATGGCATTTTGCGCAAGACCACATTTTGCCATGCACAACTGCCTCATTTTATACATGGCATTTTGCCTAAAAAGACAATTTGCCATGTACGCAGGCATCATCAACTATCATTTACACAAAAACTAGAAAGGAGAAGAAAGAATGTCGTCTATTGATTATGAATTTTTAGAATCCAGAAGTAAGTCTTTGCAAAAAATGATTGAGCGCGCACGAGAGCGAATCAAAAGAGCGCCAAATGGAACGCTGGAGATCCGTGCAAAGAAAAACGGCGTGGTCGACTATTACAGGCGTGAGCCTTCCTCAGAAGGCAAGAAAAGAAAGCGCGTATATTTGAAAGCAGATGAGATTGAAATCTCCAAAGCGCTTGCCCAGAAGGCTTATGACAAGCGCCTTCTCGCCATCGCGCAGAAACAAAAAAGTGCCATTGATGCATTTCTGCGGGGATACGATGCCAATGCGCTGAAGGACCTTTACTCGATGCTCTCCCCTGAAAGACGTGCATTAATACAAGTGGAAGAAATCGACGATGAAGAATTCGTCAGGCAATGGGAGGCGGTGACTTTTTCACACGGCAAATTTGATGTCGGCGATCCTGAGTTTTACACCCATAAAGGCGAGCGTGTCCGCTCAAAAGCCGAAATCATCATTGCGGATGCTCTGCTCGCCCATACTGTCCCATATCGATATGAACCACCTTTGACAATCGTCCCGGGAAAACGCATATGGAGGCCGGACTTTGTTGTTTTAAACAAACGCACCCGACAGGAATTCATATTAGAGCATCTTGGAAAAATGGATGACGAGCAATACTGCAACGACAATCTGGGAAAAATCAAGACCTACATTGAGAACGGGATCTTTCCCGGCGAGAAGCTGATCCTCACAGCGGAAACTTCCGCCCGGCCGCTTTCCACACGGGATCTCGAAAGAATTATCCGGCACTACTTTTTATAACCTGCGTGCCACGATGTGCATGGCCTCTATTTCCCGACATGCAAAGAGGCCAGATAGAACTGGCCTCTGCTATATTACAGATTTTTGCTATTAGTGGATCGTTACATGCAGTCCGTATCCGCTCATGATGTCTTTCAGTTTCTCCATATATGCATCGCTTGGAGGGGTTGCCTCGGCGACTGGTTCGTCGCTGATACGCAGATACTTCATGACGCCCAGATTATGATACGGGAGCAGCTGGATCATGGTGACCGCGTCGCCCAGTTTCGTGCAGAATTCCGCAGTCTTGCGGATATTCTCTTCGTCATGGTTGAACAACGGGATGACCGGGATCCGGATCTGCAGTTTCTTTCCGTTCTCCGCGAGCTTCTGAACATTCTCCAGGATCGGCTCGTTCGGCACTTTTACGACTGCCTCATGTTTTTTGCTGTCCATATGCTTCAGATCATACAGATACAGGTCGGTGTATGGCATGGTCCGCGCCACGACATCCCATTTCGCAAAGCCGGTCGTATCCAGTGCGGTGTGGATATCATGCTCTTTCAGTTTCTTCAGAACACACTCGACAAAATCGATCTGCGTCAGCGGTTCTCCGCCGGAAATGGTAACACCACCGCCGGAAGTATCATAAAAGTTCTTATCCTGCAAGAGCCGTTCGGTCAGTTCGCTTGCGGTATAATCTTTGCCGCACAGATATAATGCTTCTGCATAGCATTTCTCTGCGCAATCGCCGCAGTCGTCGCAAAGATCCCTCTTCACGTGGATCATCTGGATTTCTGAACCATCCTGAATGTTCTCTCTGGTCTGGCCAAGCTCGATCGCGTTTTTCGTGCAGGCTTTGATACAGCGCGAATTGCAGGCATCGACGCCAAGACAGCGCATGGACATCCAGCTTAACTGCTTTTTATAAAGCTGGGATTCCGGGCTGTGGCACCACGGGCAGCGAAGCGGACATCCTTTCAGGAATGCCGTCGTACGGATACCCGGTCCATCCTGGACCGAAAATCCCTGAATATCATAGAGACGCCCGATTGGCTCCTGTTCTTTGTTTGTTTCCATAACTGATTATTCCTTCCTATTGATAGTTTTCCCGCCGGCAATCACGCGGCGGCGAAACATTGATTATATCGCCATCTCCGTACGGCGGATCAGGTCGTCCTGTGCCTCTTTGTAGACCTCTACAAAGTATGCAGAGAATCCGGCAACGCGGACAACCAGGTCTTTATATTCTTCCGGTTTCTTCTGCGCGTTCCTGAGCGTTTCCGCGGAGACGATATTCAACTGGAGTTCCATTCCTCCATTCTTGAAATAGGTTTCCATGACGGCACGGAGTTTCCTGGTTCCGCCTTCGCCCTGAAGTGCGGTTGGATGGAACTTCATATTGCAGAGTGTTCCGTTTCCATAATTGCTCTGGTCAAATTTGAGGATCGAGTTGATCGTCGCGAACGGGCCATTCTTATCCATGGACTGAACCGGTGAAATACCGTCAGACATCGGCTGACCTGCTTTTCTTCCGTCCGGAGTTGCGCAAACGGTTGCACCGAGAGCAATGTTCAATGTCACCGGCCAGCAGCCTGCTGTCCATGAGCACTCTCTGCTGCTCCAGCCTCTGGTGATGCCTTCTGAATACGTATCTGCGACAAACTTCAGATACTTGTCAGCTTCCGGATCGTTGTTTCCGAAATGCGTGCAGCGTCCGACAATATACTGATGCAGATCTTCGTAGCCTTCCCAGTTGTTCATAAGCGCATCATACAGTTCACGCGTGGTCGCGATCTTGTCGCGGAAGCAGACCTGGTCGATGATGTTCAGGCTGTCAGCGACATTGCCATGGCCGATGCTCGAGTTGCCGGCGCCGTTATACTTTGCGCCGCCCCACATGACGTCTTTGCCCGATTCCATACAGCCGTTCATGGTAGCTGAGAGAAGCGGCAGTGGTGTCATGATACCGTACACATACTCATAGCAGCTGACCATGGAGACCTGCCACTTCGTAAAGAAATCGATCTGCGTCTTATATGCTGCCAGGACTTCGTCCATGGATTTCATCTCATACAGGTAACCGGTCTTCGGTCCGGTTGCTTTCGGCTCCGGTCCGCCCGGGTATGTGAACGGATTACATCCGTTGTTGATCGCACACCATAATGCGTTCGGCAGGATCGTGTAGGAGTTGTTTCCATCACCGCCCGAATTGGAGAACTCGCTGCCGCAGATGCATGGCTCCACACAGCCGATCAGACAGTAGTTTCTTGCATCCTCCAGCGGAATGCCCCTCTTCAGGAAGCTCTCAATGGCAACGTTGTCATATTCAAAGCACGGGACACCGCCGACCTGTTTCGTCGTTTCAATGCCTGCCTCCCAAAGTTCGTCCGGCGTATTATCATGGATACGCAGAGCCAACGGCGGGTTGTGCAGTTTCAGTCTTGCAGATGACTGCAGGACCATATAGGTCACGACATTCGATGCATCGTTGCCGTCTTTGTCAACGCCGCCGAGCGTGATCAGCTGGCCGGAAGTATAGCCCGGGCCGGTTCTCGTTGCGCGCTCGGACCAGACCTTGTTGCACTCGGCGATCTTCAGGATGAACATATCCGTCAGTTCCTGTGCCTCTTCTCTGGTCAGACGTCCCTCCGCGATATCTCTTTCCGCATACTTGCCGCAATACTGATCCAGACGTCCGTAGCTGATGCCATGAAGCTGCGCATCCAGGATCATGCCCATCTGATACAGATAGCATGCCTGCAGTGCCTCGTAGTAATTCCGGCACGGATTCTCCATGATCCAGTTCAGGCTGTCCGCCATGGAAAGAAGTTCTGCTTTTCTCGCCGGGTCTTCACAGATTTCTGCCTGACGCAGACATTCCTGTGCATACCGCTTGGTGTAAATAATGATGCCTTCCGTGACGATCTCTACTGCACGGTAAAATTCAAATGTTCTGCCCTCTTCGCCCTGGATCCCTTTTTCCAGAAGCGCTGCCTTCTTTGCCCTGGCTTCTTCCAGGACGCTGCCGAGGCCATTGTCTACGACCTTCCAGAAATTGCCGCAATAATGGCCGATCGGATTCTGGCAGTTCTCATGATCCCGGTAGTTCAGGACGCCATTTCCAAGGATATCGTTGTAATACTCATCCGGGTAGATCGCATCGATTGCTGCGCTCATGCAGTTCTTAACCCAGAACTGTCCGGTTTCTTTAATGTATTGTTTGTCTTCCTCATCCAGATCATACTGGTCGACCGAACGGGTTCCGAGCGTGTCGATCTCGTTCAGAAACCATGCAAATGAATTTTCCGGGAACAGCGGGCTGCACCGGTATTCCACACCCGGATATCCGACGATGATCTCATGATCCCTGACCGGCGTCGGCATCTTTTCAAACAGATTCCTTAAATTCATCGACCGTTTCAGGATGCCGACAAGCTGCGGATGATCCATATAGAATTCCGTAATAAGACGATACCGGCTGATATCGATCTTCGGCCTCGTCGAACGGTACAGATTCCGGACGTATTTGACTCTTTCTGATATTGGTACATTCTGATACATTTTTACACCTCTTCTTCAAAAAATATTTGTTTACTGTATCAAAATATTATCCTACCTCGTATCCGAAATATTATATTATAAGTATTACTTTAAAAGCAACCGAAAACAGGTCTGAAATTCATGGCGCGCATAACTTGTATGCGCAATGCCGAATGTGTTAAAATTTGAAAAAATAAAGCCGTTTTAAGGAGGAGAAGGAAATGGCAGCTATATATGAACAGTTATGCCCGGTGCTTTTCGGAGACGATGCAGTCGAAGAAATGGCAAAACGGATCGCAGAGGACGGACGCAAGCAAGTGTTTATCTGCTGTGATGCGGGTGTCCGGAAAGCAGGAATCGTGGCATTAGTCGAAGATGCGCTGAAAGCAGAAGGACTTACCTATAGTATGTATGATGAGATCCTTCCGGATACGCCGGACGTCGTGGTCGATGAGCTGGCTGAGAAGATCCGTCAGACCGGCGCAGATATTATTTTAGGTGTCGGCGGCGGTTCCACCATGGATGCCGCAAAGGCATCTGCCGTTGTTCTGGATAATGGCGACTCGATCCGCAAATATATGGAAGAGAACGGGAATCCGGGATTTGTTCGGAAGACACCGGTCTACGCAATCCCGACCAATGCCGGAACCGGAAGCGAAAACACACCGATGTGCGTGATCCATGAACTGTCTTCGGATACCAAGAAAGTCGTTTTACGGCCTGCAGAACTTGCCGTTCTGGATCCGAAACTTACGGTAAGCTGCCCGCGGTCGGTAACGGTTTTTGCCGGTTTTGATGCATTGAGCCATGCGGTAGAAGCCAGCACGTCTGTTGCGCCGAACCCGAGAGACATGCTCCTTGCACTTCATGCCGTCAAACTGATCGTAAACAATCTGCCGATCGCAATGAACGAGCCGGAGAACATGGAAGCCAGATCCAACATGATGTTCGCATCGAACATTGCCGGCATTGCTTTTACACAGATGAGCGTGCATATCGGACATTGCTTCGATCATGAGGCAGGCATCAAGTTCCATATGGAGCACGGCCATTGCTGCGCTCTTTCCATTCCGGAAACGATCCGCATCGTTGCGGAAGACAAACCGGCAGAGGTAAGGCAGATCGGAGAAGCCATGGGCGTTGCGATCCCGGAAGAAGCCAGTCCAATGGAAGCAGCCGATCTGGTTGCAGAAAGAGTCCGTGGCCTGATGCGGGAATGCGGCATCAAACCGCTGAAGGATACTGGCGTCACCAAAGAAGAAGCGATCGCCATTGCGCAGGATGCGATCGACCACAACTGGTTCCATATCATGTGCCCGGGCGACGTCTCCCGCGAAAAGATGGAACGCTACATTGCTAACATCTACGATAATTATCAATAAAAACGATCTTTACAAAAAAGAGGCTCCCTGAAAAGGGAGCCTTTTTTCATAAGCAATTTGTTTTTAGCACGGATAGCCGCGGTCGCCATACTGGATGGTGATCCATTTCTTCTCTGTGTATTCGTCAACCGAGAAGGCGCTGTCTTCCCTGCCCATTCCGCTCTGCTTCACGCCGCCGAACGGAGCTCTTCTGGATCCCATGACAGTCGAATCGTTGACGTGGACCATGCCGGATTCCATCAGCGGAGCAAGCGTCAAAGCTTTTGAAATGTCATTCGTCAGAAGCGCTGAGGAAAGACCGTAGCTGTTATCGTTGCAAAGCCGGAGTGCATCCTCTTCGTCTTTTGCTTTCGTGACATGGATGATCGGTCCGAAGCACTCTTCGTAGAAGATGCGCATGTCGGTCGTAACGTCTGCAATGACAGTCGGTGCGTAATACGGTCCCTCATGGGTTGCGCCGGTGAGGACCTTTGCTCCCTTGCTGACAGCATCTTCGATCAGTTCGTCAATAAACGCACACTTTTCTTCATGGATCAGCGGTCCGACGATCGTCGTCACTTCTTCCGGAGGACCAACCTTGATACCTTCGGCTTTCACCTTCATGGCCTCACAGAATGCATCATAGATCGGCTCTTCCACAATGACCCTTGCGCCGGCCATGCAGATCTGTCCCTGATGGAAGTACGCACTGAATGCACAGATATCAACTGCTTTCGCAATATCAAAATCTTTTAATACCACGACCGGGTTCTTGCCGCCCATTTCGAGTGCACATTTTGTCAGGGTCTCTGCTGCCTTCACAGCTATCTTTTTGCCTGCTGCCGTGGATCCGGTAAAGGCTACCATTTTCACTCTTGGATCGGCGATCACGGTCTCTGCCAGATCACTACTCATCGGCAGTGCGCTGAACACACCCTTCGGAAGACCGGCTGCATCCAGGCATTCCGCGATCATCAGTCCGGTGACCGGAGTATCGCTCGATGGTTTCAAGATAAATGAGTTTCCGACTGCAATTGCCGGAGCTACTTTATTCAGGCAAAGAAGCACCGGATAATTGAACGGACCGATTCCGAGTACAACGCCCAGTGGCTGCGGAACAAAAGCTGATACCTGTCCCGGCATGTCTGCCGGATACAATTGTCCATCGACTCTTCTGCACTCGCCAGCAGCCGCGCGGAAAATATTCACGCACTCTTCCAGTTCTCCCATGGTCTTCATGAATGCCGATCCGCTTTCAGCCATCAGCCGTCCTGCGAAGGATTCGATGTTGGCTGCCAGATAATCAGCCGCCTTCAGAAGAACTGCCTCACGTGCTTCCGGAAGCAGTGCTCCCCATTCTTTCTGTGCTTCAACTGCTTTGCTGATTGCCGTCTCAACCTCGGCAGGTCCGGCAAAATGCACGTTAGCAAACACACTTCCATCTGCCGGATTCAAGTCCTCTTTGATGGTGCCGCTTTCTGTCGCGGTCCATTCTCCTGCTAAATAAAGTTTAAATTCTTGCATGTTCTTACTCTCCTTTTAGATATGCAGGCACGCCTGGAATGCCTGGTTTACAGCGTTGGAAATGGTTCCGGCTTCCGCCGCATCCCCGATGATATAAACGTCCGTTTCCGGCGCGCAGTGGCGCAGCGAATCAGCTTCTTCCAGCCTCGGGATCATGCCCATGGCCGACAGAACGCTGTCACAGTCGTAGCGCACAGTTTCATTTGTGGCTGTATTGGTGCAGACGACATAGCCGTCTCCGATCTCGGTCAGAAGATTCTCGTAATAGATTGGAATTTCCTTTTCCTTCGTGATGTTCAGCAACTCTCTTGCACTTGGGCCTGCTGCCGCATGCATGCGGGAATAAGCGGCCTGCTCATCACACATCTCGATCACGGTAACGTCTCTGCCCTGATCTTTCAGATCAATTGCTGCTTCGATGCCTACCGAACCTGCTCCGATGATCACCACTTTCTGCCCCACCGTCTCCGGATGGGATTCCCCGTATGGCGCCCAGCTGACCGGATATTTGTCAGCGCCCGGCACATCCGGGAGACGCGGATCTGCGCCAATGGCGATGATCACGGCATCATATTCTTCCTGATCCAGGATCTCTTTGGTTGCTCTGGTATTCATCAGTACACGCACGCCCAGCTTCTCATATTTGCCGACCTGGTACTGCAGCCATTTCAGGTAATCTGCGCAGTCGATCTTGAACGGAGGCTGTGCAGCTTCAATGACATTGCCGCCGACCACACCGCTCGCTTCATAAAGCGTTACGTCATGGCCTCTGTCTGCGAGCGTCATCATCGCCTGCACACCGCCCGGTCCGGCGCCGATGACGGCGACTTTCTTCTTGACCGGTGCTTTCGGGATCATGCCGTCACGCAGTTCCGAAGTCATGGCAGACATCGGGTTGACCGCGCAGAAGATCGGCTTCGGGATCATCAGATGCTTGGTACAGGTGTCACACCGTAAGCATGGACGATGCTCTTCCGGCTGATTATGCGCGTATTTGTTCGGCATATCCGGATCGGCCATCAGCGGACGGCACATGGCGACAAAGTCTGCCCAGCCGTTTGCGATAATCTCCTCTGCCATCTCGATGCTGGTGATCGAACCGACGGTCGTGACCAGCAGGTCCGGGTATGCTTTCTTGACATCAGCGGCATAATGCACGTTGAAGCCTCTGTCCATCATGTAGTTCTGGCACCAGTTGCGGTAGTACTTCATGTTGAAGTCACTGTGAAGGCCGGCGGAAACATGCAGAATATCGATATGGTCCTTCAGGAGGCCGATGAGCTGCAGTGTTTCATCAAAATGCATGCCTTCTTCCGCGATCTCATCTGCGGAAATACGGAATTCGATAACGAACTTTTCGCCGCAGAGTTCACGGATCTTATCACAGACTTCGATCGCGAAACGTGCCCGGTTTTCGACGGATCCGCCGTATTTATCCGTTCTGTGGTTATATAACGGACTGGTGAACTGGCTGATCAGGTTGCCGTGGCCGCCGTGTACCAGACAGATGTCCATGCCGGCGCGTTTCATGCGCTGTGCTGCCATACCGTATTTCATAACGGTTTCATCGATCTTGGCCTGATCCATTTCGATCGCCGGGATCGGATCACGTCCGAGGCGCTTTGCCCGAGCCATCTCCGTTGAGGAAATGTTCGGCGAAGAACTGAACGGCGCATGTCCGACCGTCTCGAATGCGGTGTTCTCTCCGTTATGGTTGATCTCGAGGGATGCGTGGCAGCCGTACTGCTTGCCCATATCCGCAAAGCGGGCAAGATTCCGGATGCGGCTGTCCGAACCCAGGTCCAGCTGGAATGCTTCGTCTTTGCATTCCGTAATGTCAATGGAGGAGTTTCCGACATAGATCGTGCACACGCCGCCGCGCGCAAACATGCGGAACCAGTCGATAAACTCCGGGGTGATCTCCCCGTCTGTTCCGGCCAGGTTCGGTGACGGCGGTGCTAAGGTGATACGGTTTTTAAAATCGATTCCCCTGATGCGGATCGGGGAAAATACATGTGTATACTTTGAATTCATATGCTTATCCTATTCTGATTGTTCCGATCCCTTTAAATCAGATACGGGATCGGATCTGTAAAAAAACGCTCTTCGACCTCAACCTGGGAACCATACTTGCCGATCATCATGAGAAGCGGCTTGTCCTCTCCTTCTTTTGTCCATGTACCGAACGCACGGCCTACGCTGATCAGCTGTTTCCAGTTGTCCAGGAAGCAAAGCGTATCGCTGCGGAAGCCGAAACGTGCACCCAGGAGTTTTTCCAGATTCTGTTCTGTGCAGCTCACGAGATACATGCCTTCTTTGATCTTCACATAGTAGCATGGTTCATCGCTGCTCGGCATTTCCATCATCAGTGCACGGATCCCGCTTGCGCCGTCTGCGGAACGGTTTTCGCCTACCGGATAACCAATGCGGTACCAATGCGGATCATGGTAAACGTGAACGGTTGCAAGGGAGTTGCCGTAGGTCCAGCGGACAGCTGTTCCTGTGACGTCATTCGTGAAGCCGTGACGGCGGATATCGGTGTGTTCCTTGCCTTCAAACTGGATAAATCCGAATCCGAAATGGCTGTCGACCAGCAATGGCCACATCGGGTTCTCACCCAGCGCACATCTCAGGAAAGTTACCAGTTCGTTTTCCATATCGATGACCCATGTGTGATTCTCACGAGGCTCTTTTCCTTCGTAATTGTATGTGAGCAGATAGGTGTCATCATCTGATTTCCGGCATTCATAAGCCGTCGTATTCGGCTCGCTGCCTTCTTTGCTCCATTCGAGCTGCTGTTTGTCAATGAAACGAAGCTGATAGTGTCCGGTCTCTTCGCCTGTATCCACTACAAAGTTGAATTCCTTGCCTGCAAATTCGTAGCAGCGCGGCTGAGAGAATTGACGGATCGATTCCTTGGCTGCCAGCGGGCCAAATTTTTCCATTAAGTTCATAATAAATGCCTCCTCCTGATAGTTTTAATAATTATGCGTTCATCATATCACAGGTTCAGAGGCAAAACAAACAGTTCATATTTAGAGTTTTTATAATAAAAACCTTATTGGGGGTGTTTTTATGGCACACCTGGCAGGGCTTTTGGCCTTGGAGGGGGCTGCCATGTATGATTTATTAGGGAAATACATGGCAAATGCGCCTCTTCCCCATTTTACCATGCACAAAAATGCCCTGTTTTACCTGGCAAATCTGCTTTTTTGCCAATTTGCCATGCACAAAAATGACCTGTCATACCTGGCAAAATGAGACTTTGTGCGAAATGCCATGCATAGAATTGCGCAAAACTACCTGGCAAAACGAGCTATCCTGTGAAATGCCATGCATCAAGAGCCCAAAATGTACCTGGCAAAATAAGCTTTCCCGCAAAATGCCATGCATTTAAGGGCAAAAATATACATGGCAAATCAGCTTTTATGCCAATTTGCCATGTATCAACTTTACTATATACTAAGTCACTTACAACTTATCATACTTCTCTGCTCTGCCTTTGGCTTTCTCAACCGGATATTTTTTCTCGTTCTGTTCTACCTTGTTATTTACAATCTCATCTTCATCAAGATCTAATTTGTCTAATAAGTTTCGGCAATACACCAGAACATCGGCCAATTCCTCTTTCACGTGTTCAATGTCATAGTTTTCTTCATCCCACTGAAAGCATTCCAGAAGCTCATTTGCTTCAATGGAAATGGACTTCGCAAGGTTTGCCGGTGAATGGAACTGATCCCAGTTCCGATCTTCTGTAAATTTACGAATGCGTTCAATTGTTTCGTTTGTCATTACGCTTCCTCATTTTTCTTTTGGAGTTTTTCAATCCTGGTTTTATATGTCTGTAACCTCTTACCCAAATAATCTGCCAGTGATTTATCAGTGCAATAGACATAGCAACCTTTCATACCTCGTGTCATCAATGTCCGATAGGTATTCTTAATGATTTCATCTGCTCTTGCCAGTGCCTCTTCCGGATTTTCCTTATATAATTTTTTAATACCATTTAAAGACTGGTCTGTTTTGGCGCGTTTTGTATGGTCTGAAACGATATGCCCGTTCTCATATCGTAGGTCGTCTCCAATGATTACGCCAACATAGTCAAACTCTAATCCTTGCGACGTATGAATACATCCTATTTCATTGATGGAGGTATCATTAATTG
>JAFZKG010000072.1 GCA_017553695.1 Lachnospiraceae bacterium | reverse complement strand
TTGCTTTATGGAAATGCCCGCGTTTTGTGACCAGATCCGATATCTGCCGGATCTTTTTATAAATGGCATCTTCTTCATGTGGAATCTGGATCTTATACTCCACCCAGTCGGTGTCCTTATGAAAACCAAGTCTTTCCAGATGTTCATTATAATAAGGCATATTATAATAGGTGATGAACATATTGCGCTTATCGTATCCGTCAACTAACATGCCTTCCCGGTCCATATCACAGAAGCCCAGCGGTCCCTGCAGTTCCGTGCATCCCTTTTCGATCGCCCACTTTCCAACTACGTCAAACAAAGCATCCGATACTTCCGGATCATCGATAAAATCCACCTGGGAAAAACGCATCCGGTGCGTGTGCCACTTTTCGTTCGCCTGATGATTCAGGATCGCGCCGATCCGGCCGACGATCTTGCCATCTTTATATGCCAGAAAAGCCTTTGCTTCACAATACTGAAAGGCCGGGTTTTTCGCCTTGTTCCAATCACTCAGGTCATCCCCATAAAAAGCCGGAACAAACTGAGGCGTGTCCTTATACATTTTGTTCGGAAGAGTTACAAATTTCCGAAGCTGTTTTTTACTGTTTACTTCTACGATCTTGATGTCGCTCATATCATTCTCACCTGAGCTTTTTTATATACATGAAAAATAATAATACGCATATATATCAGAACGCAACACCCTTTTATTCCAGCTCTTTCCGGATCCGGTTCAGGACATGTTTTTTATCCGCGCTCCAGAGCGGCGCGATCAGATCTTTTTTACTGCCGTCTCCGGTCAGCCGGTGCACCACGACCGTTTCCGGTATTATCCGAAGGAGTTCCGCAAGCAGATGTACATATTCCTCTTCTGTCATTACAGATATCTTGCCTTCCAGATACTCCTTTTCCAGGTCTGTTTCTTTTAATATATGAAGCAACTGCAGTTTGATGCCCGTTGCACCGCTTTTGCAGACATAGGAAACGGTGTCCTTCATATCCTGCATGCTTTCCCCCGGCAGGCCCAGGATCACATGCGTGATCACTTCCAGGCCTCGTTCTCTCAGTTTCGCGACTGCTTCATCATAGACGGATAGCGGATACCCTCTGCGGATGTAGGCAGCCGACCGCTCGTGGATCGTCTGCAGGCCCAGTTCTACCCAGACCGGTTTGATCTCATTCATCCTGGAAAGAAGCTCCAGCACTTCTTCCGGCAGACAGTCCGGACGTGTCGCGATAGAAATGGCACAGACCTCCGGATGACGGATGGCCTCTTCATATAGGGCTCGGAGCCGTTCCACCGGACCGTAGGTATTGGTATATGCCTGAAAATAGGCAATGTATTTCCCATCCCGGACCTTGGAAGAGACCCTTGCCTTCCCTTCTTCGATCTGCTCCGTAATGCTCTTTTCCGGATTGCCGGCGAACTCACCGCTTCCTCCCGCCGAGCAGAAAATACACCCTCTGGTATCGAGTGTGCCGTCCCTGTTCGGGCAGGTGAGCGAAGCATTCAGTGCGATCTTGTAGACCTTGCAGCCAAATGTATCCTGCAGATATTGGTTGAGAGAATAATAGGAAATTGCCAACTTCCGTGATCCTTCCTTATTACAAACAATGCCGTGGCATATTATAGCAAGGCCTGTTTCTTCCCGCAACAAAGGTGCCCGGTACCCGAGGATCTGTGTTATACTAACCGCGACATCATTTTACGGAGGCTAACACAATGCTCATTGCTGTAACAGGAACCAGCGGTTCCATCGGAAGCGCAGCCGTGCCAAAACTATTGGAAAACAAGGAAAATATCTGCAGACTTCTTTTTCGCAAAACACCTGTGAACCTGAAGATCATTCAGCGTCTTCAAAAGCAATACGGAGATCAGGTTCAGATCACCTTCGGCGACATCACAGATTCCTCTTCCTGCCGCACCCTTGTACAAGGTGCTGACTTTGTGCTTCATATGGCAGCCCTGATCCCTCCGAAGGCAGATCATGATGATGCCCTCACCTGGAAAACCAACTATGAGGGAACTGTCAACCTGACCGATGCGATCATACAGGAAGGCAATACTGCGGCTCTGATCTTTATCTCGACAGTTGCTGTCTACGGGCACCGCTGTTATCCGCATTACTTTGGCCGCACCGGCGACCCGCTCATGCCAAGCGTCTTCGATGGTTACGGTGCCAGCAAGGTCCGTGCCGAGCGGTATATTCTGGAAAGTGAGTTGAATCAATATGTCATTCTGCGGGAAACAGGTGTACTGTATGACAACCTGATGATGAAGAACATTCACGATGGGCTGATGTTCCAGACTCCGGTCAACGCGTTCATTGAATGGGTCACCGCGAATGACACCGCACGTCTTTTTGACAGGATCATCGCGGAAGGCAATTCCAAAGAGGGGTTCTGGAACCGTGTCTATAATATCGGTGGCGGGATCGAATGCCGGCAGACCGGTTTTGAAACATATGATGACGGATTCAAACTGATCGGCGGCAGCGCGAAAAAAATCTTCGAACCTCGCTGGCATAATCAGCGGAACTTCCATTGCTTCTGGTACAGCGACAGTCAGATTCTGGAGGATCTGTTCCATTTTCGCCATGATACCTGTGCCTCATTCTGGAAAGAATTTTCCGATCATCACAAGATCTACCGCATGGGAAAACTCCTTCCGGCTGGTCTGTTAAAGGCAATGGTCATTAAGCCTCTTCTGAAAAGCAATAACGCGCCAAACTATTGGGTGAAGAATCATATCACCGCAAAGATCACAGCGACTTACGGGGGAATGGAACAATACAAAAAGATTCCAAAAACCTGGGAGCAGACGGATCTGTTCTGTGAACATGCTGACTATGAACAAATGAAGATCCATGATCCGGAAAAAGATCTCTCGCATGGATATGACGAAACCAAACCGGACAATGCACTTTCACTGGAAGATATGAAGGAAGCAGCCTTATTCCGCGGAGGGGAAGTATTATCCGAAGAAATGCAGACCGGGGACCTTCGGACAAAACTGAAATGGAAATGTCACAACGGACATGAATTTGAAAGTTCTCCTTATACCGTGCTCAAGGCCGGACACTGGTGCCCGCATTGCTGTGAACCGAAAGACAGATGGGAATATGATGAACTCTCACGACACATCCCGTTCTTCGCGCAGGCCTGGTATGACTCTCACGGGAAAGAGGAAAACTATGTCTACACGCTGGATGAAAATGGAGAGCCGCATGTATCACTGTTCGCAGAACGCGAAGAAATCCATGCGGCCCATCCCGATTTCATCGGTCACAAATAAGAATTTTTATCTCTTCCTTGATGAAAACATTGCAATGATATATGCCACATACGCAAAGATGTCTGCCACCCAGATGCCAAACAGCGTAATTGCCAAATAAGTCATATAGGAATCGTAATAGGAGTAATTAGTAAAGATCCTGATATTGGCAATGAATGTCAGGATAATGGCAATAATGGCAAAGATCAGATAAATGATCGGCATGGCTGCGCTGTGAGGTCTTACCAGCATCTGGATCACATAAAGAACAACCAGAACGAAAGATGGCACGAACGTCAGCAGATTGGACAGTACACCGTAGGATCCGCCATATCTCAAAGAAGAGAACGTGGAGATCGCATCCAGAATCAGAATCACAAACATCGGGATTGCTGTCAGGATCGCGATCTTTTTGGTATGCACAAAGAACAGGACCGGAACCCCGATGGCCAGAAGGATATAGACGATCCGGGTCCAGGAAAACATCGCACCGGAAATCCCTTCACTGGCATAATAAACAGCCATTGGGATCTGTGCTGCAAGATAAAAGACCATATGCAGGATGCCCATGATACCGGTTGATACCGGCCATTTGGTCGTGACCAGTTTTTTTGCTTGCTGTGCTGCTGCATACATCGGGACTGCCTGTGCAGCAGGGGCTGCCTGATAAGTCTGCCGTGGTTGCTGCGGCGCCGGTGCGGCTGCGCGTACAGGTGCCTGCTGATAAACCGGAGCGGCTGCCTGCTGTGGCTGCTGCGGTGCCCTCTGCCCTATCGGGGCTCCGCAGGCTGTGCAGAACTTTGCGCCATCCGGGACCTGATTTCCACAATTTGTACAAAACATGAAAAACCTCCAATATTATTATAATTTTAAGCCATATAGATTTATTATATTGAGAGGCCCGAAAAGGTCAAGATGCCCTTCCGAATATCCGCCTTGTCCGGTTAAAGTAATAGACCGAATCCGATAGATAATCTTTTGGAAGGAGCTCTGAACGGTTGATCTCGACAACCATCTCCTCCAGTTCGGCAAGACGGTAGGTCCCATCGTCCGGGAGCAGGATGGTCTCGTGTATGGATGACGGCAGAATGAAATAGTCCGTCCCCATCTGTTCTCCGATCAATTCCAGCACACCCGGATAGAAAAGGACTGCTGCGCCGTTCCTATTTTCCCGGTTTGTCAGGACCGGCATGTCCTCCCGAAGGCAAAACCCCTGCATCTGTTCTTCCAGGGTCATTGCCGGAGGAGGTTCTTCCGCAAGTCCCAGCATGGCATCGATAATGCTCTCCATCGGACGGATAAGCGGCGGGAGGTTATGCGGACTATACGTAAATGCATCCGCAAAGAGCTGCTCCTCGCGTACCTCCATCCATTCCATCAGTCCATAATCCACAACCGTGCTGCAGAAGGTACCGTCCTCTTCTTTTTCCATCAGATGACAGGTCACAGCCAGATCAGCAGCCAGGCGGTGCGGGATCGTTTTCAAGCGTGCTTTGTTTTTCTGGTAATTGCATGCCCGTATGATCAGATGTTCTCTTGCCAGGTCATAAGTGACCATCTTTTCACATAATAATTCTTCCAATATCATTTTCGTTTTTTCCTCCTTCCATAGTTCCAGTTGATCAAGATAAAAATGACAGCCGCGATCACAATGAGACCGGCGGCAAGAAGCGGGATCGTTCGGAGATTCAGCGCAAAACCCTGTTCCGATATCGGCAGTTTTTCTTCCTCCTCTGCATCTGCGGTCTCTGCCTCCGGCAACTTTTGATCTGTCCGGATCCCATGCACCAGAAGCCGGTGGTCGTTGATCCCATAAGGGGTACAGGTGACGAGTGTCATCCGGTCTTCCCCCGGGATGATCTCCAGGGAATCGGTTTCCTCCGGCAGTACAACTTCGATGCTCTCTACTGCATAAACATACTGATGTCCATAAATACATGCAGCGAACAGATCTCCCTGTTTCAGTTTCCGAAGATCATCAAAGGCGCGCATGGACGACAGACCGGAGTGCGCGGTGAGCACACAATGAGAGGAGATTCCGCCGACCGGGAGCGACGTTTCTTCCAGGTGACCGGCACCCATTGCCAGTGTCTCTTCATCTGTCCCGTGATAGATCAGGATCTTCAGATCGATTGACGGGATGCAAAGATAGCCCATGACTCCTCCCCCATCGAAGGAAAGCTGCTCCTCATAATTGCAGATCCCATCCTGACTCCTGCTGCCGGCCAGGCAGGCGTTATAGGCAGCTGCCTGCTCCAGCTGTTCGGAAAGGATCTGTGCATTGTCCGCGTAACGGTCATAGGCAGAGGTCATCGAACTGATTGTCTGCCGGTTCCGGTTCGCGTTGCTGCGGTCTGTCACAAAGGGAATTACCAGCAGGGATAGTCCTGCCAGCATTCCCGCAATTGACAGAATGATGATCGTCATTCTGCTTCTTTTCTTTCGTTTATTCATCTGTGCTCTTCTGCTCCTTTTTCTTTTTCCGAAGGTGCAGTGCATAAGCGATCCCGGACAGAAACACGACAGATGCGGATGCCATCGCGATCCAGTATCCGTTTGCATTTGTCCTATCTCCGGTCTTTGGTGTTTCCGGTTCCGGCAGGTCCGTAACTTCGAACAGGATCGTTCCCATTTTTGCATCAACATGCAGGATCGCACTTTCTGTTCCGCTGCTCTCTGCCGTCAGGACGATTGCGTCTTCTTTCGGATATTCTGCTGAAACAGAAAGAACAAATTCTTCTGCCGGAAGATATCCTTTCGGCGCAGTTTCTTCTTTCACGGTATAGCGGCCGGAATCCACACCGGATACCTGCAGTTTTCCTTCTGCATCGGTCTTCCAAAGGGAATCCTTGCTTTTCTGCCGTGTCATGGTTCCATCCGTATTCAGAAATAATCCTGCTTCATCACAGATCGTGAATGACGCTTTGGAAAGCGGCTTTTTCGAATCCGAAGCTACTTTCCGCAGTTCCAATTTCCACGTGTACAGCCGGCATTCATCCGGCAGACTCTTTCCAAGCTGATCGCAGACCGGGCTTTTGGTATATTCGATCCAAACCTCATTCCTATTCGGCTCCGAGCCAATGGAACATCCCTCTTTCAGATATGCGTCATACTCCAGGACAAGAACATCTCCATCCGTATAAGAGGAATATGCTTTTTTCAGATCCATGAATGCTGCTGCCAGTTCCATCTCAGTAATGGTGATCTCAGCATCTTTTGTGATATCCTCCTTCACTTTTCCCTCTGCATCCCGGACTGTGATGATCACGGAATCTGGATTGATCGTAAGGCCGGGATCAAAGTGATCCCGGAAGCAGTATGCATAGGATTCATACGCGTTGTAATTCGAATGGATCGTTCCTGTGATGCGGTACGGCACCACTTTCCCGAACCCTGTGTCCGCGCTTTTGCCATAAGTGACCGTCCCATCTGTATGCACTTCGCCGATCTCTTTTTTCACTGTCGGCAGATCCGACTTTTCCCGGATCGCCAAAGTCTTTCCGTTGCCGATAAGAGCAAGGACGGGCTGTGCGTCGTCCGATACAAACAGGTAATAACCGTCCGGAAGCAGGATTGGTTCTCCGGCTATCGCTTCCGCATCCGGCTGAACATCTTTTTCTTCCAGTACTGCTTTTGCCACGGCAACCGCAAAGCGTCCGTCTGTATCCGATCGGATCTGTTCCGCCAGCCATTTTGCGATCTGCGTGGATGCTCTCTGCTTTGGATCCACCCCAAGTCTGTCCCAAAGTGTGTCCGGAATATCTTCTGCGATCTGCACGTCCCACAGGATATCCTCATCTATGACACTTCCCGAAAACAGTTGATAGACCGCATAGATGTGTCCGTTCTCTTCCTCCTCTTTGATCAACAGGTTGCCATCTGCCAGAATCGGAGATGACAGAATGCCCAGTGTCAGTAAGCAGATTCCTGCTGTAACAACTGCCCGGATGATCTTCGGGCATTTCCGTTTTGCCAGGAAACAAGCACCCGTTCCTGCTCCTCCGCAGAACAGAAGGAATCCAATCAGAAAGATCGCCAGACCAGCCGTAGATCCGGAAGCCGGCATGCAAATCATTTTGCTATCCTTCATGCGGATTCCTGTTACTCCATCTTCCGAAACATAGAGTTCCGCATCTGCGGTCTGCACGGTGATGGCTCCGTCGCTGCCGACGCGAAAGAGAATATCTTCCGCCTTTTTGTAGCCGCCTGGTGCCTTCGTTTCCCGAATCGTATAGGTCTTTCCCGGAAGAAGAAGTTTCCGGATCATCTGTTCCTTTCCGGCGGTGTCCCATTCATAAACTGCACCGTTTCCTTCCAGGAGCTGCAGATGCGCACCGGAAAGCGATCGGCCGGTAGACGCATCGACTTTGTTTATGACGATCCTTATTTCCTCATCTCCGATCACCGCGGTCCCGTCCGTATTCAGGCGGATTGGTCCCCCGCTTTTCGTGATCCAGGAAAAGGCTGCTTCTCCCGTGCTGTCGTTCCGGAGGATCTTTGCCTTGATGGCGCTGTCGTAACAGCGATAACCCCGCGGACATTCCACTTCTGTGATTTTTATGGAACCCAGAGGGAGATTGGTCCTGCCATCTACGTCTGTATAAAGCGCGTCGCTTTCCCTTCCTGCTGCCAGATCATTGGAGGAATATGTAAAAGTACCGTTGCTCCCGGTACGGAAATACCAGGTCCGGACAGCGCTGCCCGAACAGGAATCATTGTCAAAATATTCCATCCGAAAAACAGCATCCTTTATGGTCTCTTCCGTGTTTAATTCCCCGTCTGCATATGTGACCTTCCGTACCACCGGCACGTTTTTCGCGAAGATGGGCGCATCACGGAAAGTGATCTGATTATCCGTTTCCGAAATCGTGATTTCCTGCATTGTCTGGGATGGCAGGCGGTATCCTTTCGGCGGCCGGATCTCCTCCGCCCGTACCTTGTCTCCGACAAACAGTCCGCTGATCGTAAAGGAACCATCCGATCCGGTCTCATACGTTTTGGAAGCAGACCAGCTTCCGCTGTAGGCATCGTAGATGCTTACCTGAAAGGCTGCCCCGCTGAAATTTGACGAATACATCGCATTTCCTTCCAACTGACCAGTGCAGGCCGTTCCGGCCGAGGTCGTTTTGATCACCTTAACGGAGGTAGTCGCACGGGACGGCGTGATCATCCGCTGATAGGTGCCGGACGACGGTGTCCAGAAATTCACATAATCCGCGTCTGAAGCAGACGCGTTCTGTCTGGCCTGATCCAGAAGATCGACTGCATATTGAAAATGGCCGATGCTGCCCAGGTAATCTCCTTCCGTGTACCAGCCGTCACCCCAGATATGATTCCAGATCCAATACGGGGCGTGCTGTCCGTCCGCGACTTCATACAACGGAACACCCAATGCTCCGAAAACTGCTGCCTGTGTCAGAAACTGTGCCTCCTGCCAGGACAGCCCCCAATTGCGATTGGGATATCCGTTTCGCATGATGTATCCCAGGATATTATTGGTCGTCGCACTGTAACTGTAATAATCGCCATTGGGATTCATTTTCCCGTGATCAATGCAATAGGCTGGTGTCATGACGCCATTGACATAGGTGTAATAAAGAACATCATTTTCTCCCAGTCCCTGCACCGAATAGAACTGTTGCGTAATCGCTGCACGGAAGTCCGTATCCGGGAGTTTATTTCCCTCTGCGTCAGTCTGGTAATATACAGCTCCTTCTTCTCCGACTTCCACGCTTTCCGTAAACAGAAAGCCCTGGTTCAACTCCAGCAGAAGCGTTTCCATGGATTCCAGGGAAAGCCGGCCGCTGAATCTGGCTGCTGCCTCGGATGTGCTTTCTGCGGGAATGTAATAATCGACGGTTGCTCCGTAATTCGATGACGGGATCCGACGGCCTTCCGCGTCGCAGGCGCCGATGATGATCGCCGCTTCAATGTTTCCGGGAATGTAATCAGCTGCGTCAGATCCTTCATTGCCGGCTGAACCCACGAACCAGATCCCCTGATCGACTACCCGCCGGACCATGTCTCTCAGAATGATGTTTTCCGATATCACGCGTGCACTCGCGGAGAGGCTGATGATCTTCACCTCCTGCGAAATGGCATATTCAATGGCCGCATACACGGCAGAAAGATCGCCTCTTCCACTCGCATCCATTGCCTTGATGGAAAGGATCCTCGCGTCATCATTTTCTTCCGCAATAAACCTTGCCATACGTGTCCCGTGCCCATTATCGTCGGATGGGTCCTCCCCGATCATGGACACTGCCTTGACTACATGTGTATTGTTTGCGCCGGTATCGATCAGGGCGATGTCGTATCGTCCGGACTCTTCTTCTTTCATTATTTCCTCCAGTTCTGACAACGGATTGTGATCTTCCGTCATCAAATCATCCATCTCTCCGGCATCTTCCTCACAAACCAGGATTCCAACATCTGCTTCCACCATTTCCGCCAGCTCCTGATAATACCGGCAGGCTTCCTCCGTTTGCTGTTCATCTGCAAACTGCAGCAGATAAAGATCGTTGTAAGAAGAAAGGATGGGAGCGTCTTCCGGAAAGATAGATGCGTCTTTTGCGCGGACCAGCAGTCGGCAGGATGCGAATTCAACTTCCGAAATGGTTTCTTCTGTCACTTGTGTCTCTTCTGCCCACATAGTTCCCGTAAAGAGCGGGATCATCAGAACGATTGCCGCCAGAACAAAAGCGGCTTTTTGCAGAACTCTTTCTCGTTTCATAGTTCTCCTTTCCGGGAGCCGTATTCCCTTCTTTTTTCTCTCCGGCTGTTCAGAACCAGCCCTGCCGCAGAGATCACTACTGCGCTAAGGCCGACCACTACCAGCATCACGATACCCGGTGTTCCGGAAAACGGCATCCGGATCTTTTCGATATTACCGATCGTCACAAATACGATGCCCCTCTCGCTGTCTGCGGCGGAATTCGGATCGCCGTTTACGATGTGGTCGTCGCTCGTATCGATCCCTGCAGCTGCATCCGCGTTTTGCGAAACAGTATTAGAAAGGCTTTTGAGTGTGCCGTCATCGTTGTACTGCGCGCCGATCGTAACGACTGTCGTATCGGTCTTAACCTGATACATCTCCGGTGCTTCTGTTTCCCGTACCGAATAGCTGCCGGCATCCAGACCCGTGACTGTGATCATGCCGTTTTCATCTGATACAAATTCATACGGATTTTCACCCAGCCGTCCGTCTGCCTGCACATACAATCCTTCTGAGCCCGCATCGTCCGGACCTGTTGCCCGGATCGTGAACTTCGCGCCGGCAAGCGGGCGTTTGGTATCACGGTCTTTCTTCTCCAGATGAAGTCCGAAGGCATACAGATAATCTCTCACCAAATGGGTACGGCTCCTCTCCCGTGTATTCGGATTGGAACTGTAGATGATGCTGACATCATTCGGGTTCCCCTCCGCGCCGATCACACACGCGTCATTCAGTTTCACGGAATAAGTGAGTACGATCCGGCTGTCCTTATCCGGTTTTGCATCTGCAATCGCCAGAATGTCTTTGCAGACGATGCGAAGCGTTGCGGAACCATCCTCATTGCGGACGAAACGTTCCGAAAAAGAAGACGTCACATCCACACTGTCGATCGTCACCTGATAGGAACTCCGGATATAATCCAGACCAATGCTCATGACGTCTTCGAATTCGTAATAATAAAGGTCGAAAGTGGCAAGATTTGCTGCCACCGTTCCAGTGATCTTTTGGGTGATCTCCTGTCCGCGCTGTGCGTCTGCTCCATAGGCATAGACTGCACCATCCGCATCATTCAAAATCTGTTTATCCACCGTCGGAGCGGTCCGCTTCTCTGTGATCGTGACCGGTCCGCCACTGAAAACGGCAAAGACCGGCGAGGTACCGCTTTCATCTGTTCCGACTGAGTCACCCTCTGTCACAATGAGCCAGTATCCTTCCGGAAGATTTGCTGTCACGCCTTTCTCCAGTACGGTATATTCCGATGTATCGTCCACGGCTGCCGCGATCTGGTTCAGAAGTTCTTTCGCCTCCAGGATCTTGCAGGAGTTTTCTCCGTACTCTCCCATCACTGTCTTGTAAGCATTGGAAATATATTCCGCCGCCTCCTGCGCGTTCAGGGATGAATAGGACGGAGAAAACTGCCAGATGACGCCTACGACGGCATCTCTCATCTCATCCGATAGCCACGCAAAATTTGACAACGTGCCATCCGTATTTTTCGTTGCCCGGAAGATACAGAATGCCTTGAAGGTGGTATCCTGATCTTCATAGGTTTCCATCTGCACGCTTCCGGTACCATAATCCACGTCGCTGTTTGCATAAGCAGACACTGCACAGCCCAGGAACATGCAGGCTGCTACCACAAACACGGCTCCTGCTACGACCGCCTGTTGCAAAGGCGGTCTTCTATCTGTTTTTTTCTTCATTTTTTCTCCTTTTTTCGTACAAAAAACAGGCCTTTCGGCCCAATGATCGTTATGTTTCTGTTATGTTTCTGATTGGTTGTGAAAAAGATCCCATACAGATATCAGGGCAGCCGGTGATTGAATATGTAGTTGTCAAGGTGCGTTAAAAAATGAGATTAACTTTGCCGAGCGGCAATAGATGAAACCGCACTAGAATCGCGCGATTCCGTGCAACTAAAATAACAGATTCGGTTCGAAATAGCAACCGGTAAATCCGTCTCCAACAGCAGAAAAATGTGCTATAATTCGTTTTACAGTAGGACTGTTTCAATAAGACTTTTTCAATAAGAAAGAGGCATGTCATGCGTTTACGGCCATATATCGAAAGCAAAGATTTTGAGTACATAAAAAACTGGAGCACCGATGAGCGGACACACGCATTATGGTGTGCAAACCGCTTTGCGTATCCGGTTGAAAAAGAAAACTTCCACGAGGTCCTGGCACTGATCGCCGACCGGTTTGGCGACTGCCCTTTTGTTGCCACGGAAGACGATGGAACGGTGATCGGATTTTTCTGTTATTCCTTAAATCTGGAGAGCAATGAGGGCATGCTGAAATTTGTCATGATCGACCCAGCCCTGCGTGGAAAAGGAAACGGGAAAGCCATGCTGCAGCTGGCACTCGACTATGCGTTTCAGATCACGAAAGCAGCGGCTGTGAACCTCAGCGTCTTTACGGATAATCCGGCGGCACAGAAGTGTTACGAAAGCGTCGGCTTTACCATAAAAAAGACCGAACTGAATGCCTTCCCTTTCAAAGATGAAAGCTGGGGAAGATGCAATATGACTAAAGAAAACCGTGGCGTTTGATCATCGCCACGGTTTTTTATTACTTCCCGCTATAAACTTCTCTGGATGAGAACCCTGCCTGCAGCACATGGAAGAAGATCAGAAGGATCATCAGGACGGCCGTTGTAAGAAGGATCGCATGAGGCCTCATGCCGATCGCGTTGATGGATGATCCGATCTGATAACCCAATGTCGGGAAGGAAGGCCGCGTATACACAAGGCCCAATACTTCAATCCCGGAAATCCAGATCGCAGCAGAACAGAATGTCTGTACCACCTGTCCAAGCGCAGGCGAAATGAGTGCCGTCTTCACACGTCCGGAGCGTTTTGCTTCTTTCACAGCTCCTGCGACACGCTCTGCTATGCCGCCCCAGCCAAACAAACCGACAATCATAAATGACATGACTCCTGCAGACGACATTACCAGGACAAGCATCAGCGCATAGATCGTTCCATGTCCGAACACATATGTGATCCCTTTAAATACCTCTGCTGCTGCCCCTTTCAGAAATCCCATCAATATTCCAAATCCTGCACCGATGATCACCGCAATGATCGTATTCGTGATCGCCATAATGACAGTATTTCGAAGTCCTGTTGTCAGCTGCGCATATAAATCACGGCCGAGGCCATCCGTGCCAAGTACATAGCCCATCTCTCCCGGAGCCAGATAAGAAGCGCCGATATTCATCTGAACATAATCTCTGGAAGCCGTAAACGGAAGGATGATCGCCATCAGGATGATGATCCCTGCCAGAATAATGCCGGTAAGCATAAGTCCATTAAGAGCCTTTTGCCCCTGAACTTTTGCAAAACTCCGCGGCGAAGGATCTCCCTTTGCTGCTACCGCGGATATGACGTCAAACAGAAAACGGAGAACGTAGATCAGGACAACATAGATGATCATGACCGAGATCATATTATTGGCTCTGCTCATTACCATATTGAGCGTCAGAACACCAATTCCCGGAATGGAAAAGATCCTCTCCACAATCACTTCTGCCAGAACAATGACCGGCATCTTATTTGCTGCAAAGGCGGCAACCGCTGCCACACCGTATTGGAATCCTGCCGGATGTCCGTTGTCAGCCGCGGCATCCAGGAAGCATCCCGCAAGCGGTATGAAAAGTGCCAGGATCGGCAGGATATAGGATAAGCCACTCTGTACGCCATACAGTGGCAGAAGTCTGCCCTCGATGGCAATCAGATAGATCAATACAAATCCAAATGCGAACGGAACCAGACTGCGCAGAACAGCCGCGATGATGCGCACAACATTCTTCGCCCCATTGCCCTTTGCCAGACCGCCCAGCATGCCAACAGCGAAAGCCAGGATCAGCGGTACCAGGACCAGGATCAACGTATAGCCCAATCTGCTAAAGACCATCGGCACTGGCGCGGACGGCGCAAAACTGTAGGACTTTCTTGAAAAGAGCAGAACCGATAATAAGATGCCAAGCACCAGCGCGATGCCGAAGAAGATCAGCCTCTTCAGGATATATTTGCCGGTGCCGTCACTATGTTCCATCGGTGCAGGCGCGATTGCCGCTGCAGGCGCCGCAGTCTGTGCATAAACCGGCGTCGCTGCCGGTACCCGAACTGCCGCACTCTGGTTCAACGGCGTTCCACACCGGATACAGAATTTTGCGTGCTCCTCATTTTTTGATCCACAATTACTGCAATACATAGGGTCTCCTTTTCTTCCTGCTAAAAAAACATGTCTGTATTTGCATTCAATGTATCACATTTTCCGCCATATTTCACGGCGGAAGTGCGTGTTGAATGTTCCAAGTTGAAATGTTAAACTGATTATGTATGTAATATACATTATAATTATTAATTGGAGGCAACGATTATGAACGTAAATGACGCTGCAAAACGGATCTCAAGTTTTCTGGATCTTACCCTAAATATTCAGGCTGTAAAACTCATCGAAGACCCTGCGGATGTGCCGGAAAACGCATTGATCGCTAGTAAGGAGTTTGGCCATCTTTCACTCTGCCAGGCTTTCGCGCTGACCAAGCGTCAGGGGAAAACACTGTATACTGACAAATCCTCCGAGTGGTGCTGGGCACCTGTTGTCGGACTCGGTTATGCACCGACAGGACCGGACACGGAATGTTTTCAGGTGATCAGCCGCCTGATGGGTATTCAGGACCCGGAGAAGGCAGACAAATTCTTCGAAGATTTTCCTCGTTTGCCGGTTGGAAAATACCAGGGCGTTCTGTTGGCACCAGCTCAGACAGCCGAATTCGAACCGGATGTTCTTCTGATCAACTGCAATAACAATTTCCAGCTCCGCTCCCTTCTTTCTGCGATCAAATACAAAACCGGGAAACGTCTGGAAGTGCACCTGGATCCCGTTGACTCCTGTATGTATACATTGGTAGATGCATTTATCAAACAAGACTATACGGTTGCCATCCCGGACCCGGGTGAGCAGGAGCGGGCTCTCAGCGACAGAAACGAGATGATCATGGCGGTTCCAATCGCAAAACTTCCGGATCTGCTGGAAGGATTGGATTATCTTGAGAAATGGCACATGGCATACCATGATTTCCATGCGGAGCTGATGTTTGATTTTGCGCGTCCGCCTTTCTATAACAAAGTATTTGAATCCTGGGGCATGGGTCAGGGAAGAGACTGGACCAGCCATCAGGGATAACGGGAAAGGAGTAATATATGTATCAATTCAAACCTGTCAGCGAACGTATCCTGCGTATGCGCCACCGGATCCGTGACCGCGTACTGATCTATGATTCAGAACGTATGCGCATTTTAACAGAGAGCACCATGCGGAACGAGCATGTGATACCGGCGATTCGGCGTCCTCTGTTTTTCCGTGATCTGTGCGAACAGATGACGATACTGGTTGATGATGATGAGATCATTGTCGGCAATAAAGGACCACATCTGTTCAGCAGTGTCTCCTATCCGGAATGGAGCGGAACCGACTGGGTCATCGAAGCAGTCGATAAGGGCGAATGGACCATGCGGGAAGATGGTCTTTACCACAATCCGGATACGGATGATATCCGCTACTGCATCACACCGGAAGATTATGAATACATGAAATCAGTTCAGGATTACTGGCTCTTCCGGAAGAACGGCACGATGATCGACGCATGGCAGCCGGAATGTTTTGAGGAACTGCGGGATCTGGATATCAGCAACTACAAACTGCATGGCCAGAGCATCTTCGGATTGCCGGCAGGCCATCTGATTGCCGGATATGCCAAGATCATCAACACCGGATATAAGGCCCTCTACGAACAGGCACAGAACTGGCTCGATGAGCACAGGACCCGTGCGTTTGGCGAGGACATGAACAAGTACATTTTCTATAAGGCAGCGGCTATCACCTGCGAAGGCGCCATGACACTGGTACGCCGTTATGGCGAGAAATGTGCCGAACTGGCAGCGGCATGCGAAGACGAAAAGCGCAAAGCCGAGTTGGAGAAAATGGCAGAAACACTGTTATGGCTGTCCGAAAATCCTGCCCGGAACTTCCGCGAAGCTGTACAGGGCATCATGATGTATCAAGTTATGATCCAGATCTACGACCGCACGCCAAGCCCGTCGATCGGCCGTTTCGATCAGTATACCTGGCCATTCCTGAAGAAAGACCTGGCGGAAGGTACCATCACTATGGAAGAGGCGCAGGAACTCGTGGATGCCTTCTTCCTGAAACTGAACTGCTTCTACTCCGGCGCACCGATCCTGATCAAGGATACGGTTGGTGTCGGCAATACGTATCAGAATGTCACTGTATCAGGTATGGATCCGGACGGAAATGATGCAACCAATCCGGTCACCTTCATGGTGTTCGAAACGATTGGAAGATTGAAACTCCATGACCCGACCGTTATCTTCCGTACCAGTTCGAATACGCCGAAAGAAATCTGGGACTGTGCGGTAGCCACAAGTCAGCTCGTCGGCGGCCTGCCGCTGTATTACAATGACGAGATCGTCATCCCT
>JAFZKG010000071.1 GCA_017553695.1 Lachnospiraceae bacterium | reverse complement strand
CTTTCTAATTCACTCACTTTCAAATCCTATCTCCTCTCTCAATATAATACGTGTAAATACGTGTGTCAACAGTATGCGGTAAAACGCTTTCATTTATATTATTTTGGGAAATCATTGACCGAGCGGTCAAAGAACACTGGAAGTTTTACTTCCTCGAGTGCCTATGATAAGGCCGACTAAACAAAGTGTCAACCGGGTACACGCAGGTTTAATACTTCCTTAAAGAATCCTCTGTCAAATTCACAACTTGTTCAAAAAGATGTCACTTTCAGTTCAAATTCCGATATTATAAATGAGTCAACCGATTCTTCAAAGGAGGAAGAAAATATGACAAAAAAGATTATCGGAATCATCATAGCAGCATTCATGATCCTGTCTTTGGCAGCATGCGGGGCCGCAAAAACCTCTGACAATGATTCAGTGGAAACGCTCTCCACTGCACATGGCGGATCATCTCAGATAGAGTCACAAAGCAGTCAGTCATCATCGAATGATTCATCCACCGCATCGGCGAACGTCAGCTCCTCCGGAGCAATCGATGCGACCGATCTCTTCACGGACCGTGATATGAAACAGACGGCAGACACGTCAGAAGCAACCAATTACTCCCTTTCTGACGGCAAAGACATTACGATCACATCTGCCGGCGTCTATGTATTTTCCGGCTCCGCTGAAAACGCAACGATCATCGTCGATGCGGGAGATGATGACAAGGTGCAGATCGTTCTGGATTCTGTCACCATCACCAACGATGATTTCCCAGCCATCTATGTAAAGAACGCAGATAAAACATTTGTTACGACCACAGGCTCCACAAGTACCCTGACGGTCTCCGGTTCTTTCAAATCAGACGGAAATACCAATACGGATGCTGTCATCTTCTCGAAAGATGACCTGGTTCTGAATGGAACCGGCACACTGAAAATTTCTTCAACTGATAATGGCATCACCAGCAAGGATGACCTGAAGGTCACCGGTGGCACGATCATCATCGACTGCACATCTGACGCATTGGAAGCAAACGATTCCATCGCGATCGCAGGCGGTGACATCACCATCACAACCCAAAAAGACGGTCTGCATGCAGAAAACGATGACGATAATACCAAGGGTTACGTCTATATCTGCGGCGGTACCTTCAACATCACTGCAACCAGCGATGGCATTCAGGGAACTACTGTTGTGCAGATCGATGACGGTATCTTCAGCATCAGTGCGCGGGAATGCATCGAGGGCACGTATATTCAGATCAATGGCGGCACGCTGGATCTCACGGCAAGTGACGACGGTCTCAACGCCTCCAATAAATCCAAGGCTTATACCCCAACCATTGAGATTAATGGCGGTGACATCACGATTGACATGGGACAGGGCGATACAGATGCCGTCGACTCCAACGGATACCTGTACGTCAATGGCGGTACCATCAATATTTCCGCTCAGTTTGCATTCGATTTTGAAAACAGCGCGGAATACAATGGCGGCACGATCATTGTAAATGGCGAACAGATCACAGAGATCACCAACTCCATGTTCGGCGGCGGTGGCGGATTCGGTGGACCCATGAGCGGCGGGTTCCAAGGAGGACCCGGCGGCATGAACGATGGAAACCAGGGCGGATTTGGCGGACCGGGCGGACGTCCATAATAGAAGGAACAGGAGGACAGCATGAAAAAAAAGATTACATCCCTGTGCTTCTGGACCATCCTCATCGCCTTTACCATATATTTTGCGCTCGACACATTTGTGATCGAGAAAACTTATTCCTCGAGCGGCATGACGATTAACACTGCGATGTTTGAAACGCAGGAAGACGCGGCGGAAGAAAGCACGGAAACCAGCAGCAGTATCGTTTCTAATGACGAACCAGAAAACGCTGCGGAAGATATCAGCATTACGCTGGACACTTACCGTGTGAGTGACACGACCGTCTATGTTGCAGACATTACTCTCTCCTCTGTGCAGTATCTCAAGACCGCTTTTGCAAATGACAGCTACGGCAGAAACATCACGGAAAAGACTTCTACGATTGCAAAAGCGAACGATGCGATCCTCGCGATCAACGGCGATTTCTATGGGGCGCAGGAGTCCGGCTATGTCATCCGTAACGGCATCGCCTACCGGGACAGAGCTAACAGCAAAGATGTGCTTTGTATCTATACGGATGGCAGCATGGCGATCATCGATGCTTCTGAAAAAAGCGTTGAGGAACTCATCGAAGATGGTGTCTGGCAGGCATTTTGTTTCGGACCGGCTCTGATTGAAGATTCCGAGATCTCAGTCTCTGTGAACACCGAGGTCGGAAAAGCAATGGCCAGCAATCCGCGGACAGCGATCGGCATCATTGATAACAATCATTTTGTCTTTGTCGTCTCCGACGGCCGGACAAATGAGAGCGAAGGATTATCCTTATATGAACTCGCGGAGTTCATGCAGAGCCTTGGCGTAACGACAGCCTACAACCTGGATGGCGGTGGATCCTCGACCATGTATTATAACGGCGAAGTCGTCAACAACCCGACGTCAAACGGGAGAACGATCAGTGAAAGAGAGGTAAGCGATATTGTATACATCGGATAAAAAAACAATGCTGAAATACGCACTCCGGCATGTGATCGCCGCTGCCTTCTTCGCCCTGTTCGGTGCGGTCTATGAACATTTCAGTCACGGCGTTTACTCCGCCTATATGATATATGCCTTCGCGCTTCCTCTGGTTCTTGGTGCTCTACCATGCGGACTGCTCGCGATGCTGCAGAAAAAAATCCCTCTGCTCTCCCTTCGTCTTTGGAGCTATGCAGTCGCAGTTCTGACGGCAGGATGCGTCTGGAAAGGTGTTCTGGATATTTACGGAACAACCAACCGTTTGATCGTCATCTATCCTATAGTTTCAGCCACATTAGCTCTGGCAAGCATCATCCTTCTGCTGACACGGAAGAAATGGTTCTACTCGGCCTGATCCTTTTTATACAAAATCGTGATGATTGTTGATTGTACGCCCTTCCGCCAGATGCTATAATTTTTCCATAGTATATAAGGTTTCAATACAAAAGGAGGACGAATGAAGGTTTTAGGTATCAGTGCCGGCAGGCACAACGGCAACAGCGATATCGCGGTGAAAGAAGCACTTCTGGCTTGTCAGGAAAAAGGCGCGGAATGTATCTTCATCAATCTGTTTGACTATAATATCCTTCCCTGCACGGGCTGCGAATCCTGCACCATGATGATGGGTGATGTGGCTATGGGCAAGCGGGATGATTATCCGGGATGTGTACTGCGGGAAAAGGATGACATGGATAAGATCATGGATGTATTCCAATCCTGCAACGGACTGATCGTCGGCTGCCCGACATATGATCTTGCTCCAAGCTCCATGTACATGCGTTTCGCACAGAGATTCCTGGCATACGAACTGGCATTCCGTCTGAAGATCGGCGCGGTGAAAGTAAATCCGCATATGGTTGCCGGATTGATCGCTGTCGGCGGATCCTGCCATGATTGGCAGGGCTTATCCCTCGAAGTGCTGAGTGCAACGATGTTCACTACTTCCGTTTACGTGGTCGACCAGTATATGGTCACAAGAGTCGGACAGCCTGGCAACATTGTCATCCATCCGGAGCATCTGGACAGAGTCCACAAGCTCGGCGAAAACGTTATGAAAGCGATCCAGACTCCGGTCGAAGAACGCGGATGGCTCGGTGATCCGGACTTCGGTCTTTGCCCGAACTGCCACGGCGGACTGGTCTTTAAAGGAGAACCACATTGGGATGGCATCCAGTTCCCATTCGAGTGTGCAGTCTGCGGCGCTGGTCTGAAGCTGACTCCGGAAGGAAAATTCGAGATCGTAGAAAACGGCCTCTGCAGGGACCGTAATGTAGATGAAGCACGAGGCTATCATCTGGATGAGATCGTCGCGACCAGAATGGATTATCTCCGCCAGAAGGAGACCGATCCATCTGTAAAAGAAACGCTTAACAAATACAGGGAAATCACATTCCCGTCTATCTGATGAAAAAGGAGGTTCCTATGGATTTCAATTCAATTTTCAGTGCAATTACTGGTTCAGACAGTGTATCACAGTTAAGTTCCCTGACCGGGACTTCTGAGAAAGATGTCTCCGGCATCCTCTCCCAGGTGCTTCCGCAGCTTCTTAACGGCGCACAGGGACAGGCAACCAATCAGGAGACCGCAGCATCCTTCGCAAATGCTCTGACCTCTCACGGACAGGCTGATTTCTCGGATCTGTCTTCCTTCTTCGGCGGCGTTGACCTGGAAGACGGCGGAAAGATCGTTGAGCACTTACTGGGCAAAGAGAATGCTGTCGCAACTGCAGAAACGTTGTCGCAGGAAAGCGGTGTCGCATCGTCTAATATTTCCAGTATTCTTTCCGCAACCGCTCCTCTGCTGATGAGCATGATGGGACAGCAGGCATCCAATGACGCAAAAGACTCCGATGCAGATCTTGATTTCACCAGCCTCGTTGGTTCCCTCTTCGGCGGTGGATCGAACGGAAAAGATGCAACAGGTGGGCTTGGTAATCTCCTATCCGGATTATTTAAATAAAACCAAATAGGACCCAATCATAAAAACGATCCCCCGGAATCATCCGGGGGATTTTTCTATGTCAGGATTAACTCCATTTCTTCATACAGCCTGCAGCTGTTGCTTCTGTTTTTTTACTTTCTTCGGACGGGCAGGAAAACTCAGGATTGCCAGTACCGACGCCGCCGTTACCAAAGCATAATAGAGAATGCACTTCGTTCCGGAGTATGATCCAAGCGGACTTTTGGCAAAGAACAGGAAAGTCAGCACTGTAAGCAAAAGGAGTCCTGCCGAAACAATGATGCAATATATTTTCTTTCCTTTATCCGGCATGATATATCCTTTCCGGACCGGACGAAAGCTCCGGATCAGTCCCCTCAAAGACAGAAAGAAGATCAGAAGGCCCGTCATTGTCGCGCAGGACGTCTTCGCCATTCCGATCGTATACAGATTTAACGTGCAGAATTGTGTCATCACCGCAAAGAACAGAATCAGAATCAGATGCGGCACGATCACAAAGCCATTCGAGTAAGGTCTTTCTTTCTTTTTTCTCCTGATCGCGTGAACGATAAAAATGATCAGACAGACAATCAGATAAAGTACGATTCCGAGAAAGGCAAAGAATCCGAACTGCAGGACCCAGCCCAGCGTGATATGTTTTTTTGTCCCTGCTTCCGGAACCATCATCGCAGTTGGCGAATACCGAAACCTCGACTGTTCCGTTTCCACCACTCTACCGGAAAGTGCTGTAAGCGGCATCAGTTGCTCCCCTTTATCCAGTTTCAGTTCATAGGTTCCTTCCTGAAGGATCACAGAATAAAGCGTGGTATTGCCTGACATCAGTTTTTCCGTAGAAGAGATTGCCTGATAATAACTGACGCTCCCAAAATGATCCATATAAAACAGCACCTGATATTCTTCATCCATCGGGAGCATCACAATGATCTGCGACCCGCTTTTGCGGAGGAAAACTTCTGTCACCGCCTCAATATCACGAAACCGGTTTTCCTGAAACGTGTCCCCATCGTGAAGAACCGAGCTGATGAGTTCCCCGTCTTTCGAGCAGACGAGAACATCCGCATCACCCATTACCACAAGTCGTCTGGTCATACCCGGTCCATAGTATAGCGTTTCCGGCATGTTATCCGAAAAGATCCAGGACAGATATGTGTTCGGCAAATGCTCCCGGAGATAATTGTAACCTCTGCTAAGATCTGTATACCAATGCTCTTCGTCCAATTCCAGTTCTCCGCTTAAATGTTCCGAGGCGATCAGAGACATATAGTCGATAAAAGTATCGGTGGCAGCAGCCCTGCGGGCATCCAGATCATCCAATTTAGAGATGACCATCACCAGGATCTCTGCAATATTTTCAGACTCCGGATCTGTCCAGGTCTCGATGACGATCTGCTGCAGTTCCTCCGCATAATCATTCTGTGTCGGGAACATGTCCGCCATAAATTCGATCAGCAGATGGACCCGGTAATTGATCAGCGGATTATTCTTCAGCGGAGTTCCGCTCAATTCTTCATAGATTTCTTCAGCCGCTGGCTTCAGCGAAGTGTATGCGTTGGTGGTTTCCTGTGCCGGTGTAAAAAGATCGATGCCATACCGTTCAAACCCCCATGTTTCCAACGGAAAATCCGGAACCGGATCAAACGCACCGCAGATATTATAGATGCCCTGATACTCTATCGGATTTTTCGTCGTCCGCGGCGTTCCAAACAGATATGCGTAGACCTGATCAAATTTGCCGCTTTCGATCATGTCTGCGGCTGTCAGATTCGCCACCGCAGCTGCCCGGGAGAATCCGCCCAGCCACAGCTTGATCTTTCCGGTAATCTGATGTTCTTCGATATAGTCCCATATCTGCTTTTCCAGAATATCCGCCGCAATACTGAATCCTTCATGTCTCTCTCCGGTTCCGACCAACAGATTGCCGGCCCATTCATTTTGATATCCCTGCCCGCATCCGGTTGCTGCGATCAGCGTGAAATCTCCAATCTGCTTATGTGCGATGACACCGGAAAGCGTATCCTTCGCGGTCTCCTTGTCATATCCGAAAGGATGGATGTCCGTGAACCCTGCCCCCTTTAGATAGGTCTCATATTGATTGTCCAGATCCTTACCATCATTTCGGAACGCCGATATAGAAAGGCCAAGTGTTGCCTTCGTCAGTTCCGGATCATAACCAGCCGCGGAATCTGTAAAAAAATCATCTGAATATGGAAAATCCCATGTATAGTTCTCGGTCCCCAACACAAACGGGACTGTGATCATGGTCGTATCCGGCGTATCTGCTTTCGTCTCCAGCGTTCTCTGCGGTAAAGAAAGCAAGCTGCCTGACAACAGCAGCAGCGCACTTAAAAATCCAATCAATTTAACTGATATCTTCTTTTTCATTCCCGTCACGTTTCTATCCGATCAGTCAACCAACGCCATCGATCGTTCCGCCGCCGACGACCACATCGCCGTCATATAGAACGACTGCCTGGCCGCAAGTAATGGCACGCTGCGGCTCATCAAATACCACACGCAGTTCATCGGTTCCGGTTTGTGTGACTGTTGCCCACTGCTCTTTCTGCCGATAACGGACCTTTGCCTTTACCCGCATCGGCTCTGTGATCTCCGGAACCGAAATCAGGTTGATATCGCTTGCCGTCAGGACAGAAGAAAACAGATCTTCGTTCTTTCCCAGGACTACCTGATTCTTTTCCAGATCCAGGCTGCATACATAAACTGGCTCCGGAACGGCTAGTCCCAGACCTTTCCGCTGACCGATCGTATAACGGATGATGCCTTTATGCTTTCCAAGTACCTTCCCTTCCTGATCCACAAAATCGCCTTCAGGAAATGCTTTCCCGGTATAGTTCTCGATAAAGTCTCCATATTTGCCGTCCACCACGAAACAGATATCCTGACTGTCATGTTTCCGTGCATTCACAAAACCCTGTGCCTCGGCAATCTTCCGCACTTCCTGCTTCGTCATGCTGCCCAGCGGGAACTGTGTGTGCGAAAGCTGCTCCTGCGTCAATGTATAGAGCACATAACTCTGATCCTTATCCGCATCGACTGCTTTCTTCAGCAGATACCGTCCGGATGTGTCATCTTTTTCGATCCGTGCGTAATGGCCGGTCACGATATAATCCAGGTTCAGTTCCTGCGCCCTCTGATACAGCTTATCAAATTTCAGAAAGCGGTTGCAGTCGATGCATGGATTCGGCGTCATCCCTTTTTCATAAGCCTCCACAAATCGCCGGATCACACACTCCTCAAACCGGTCAGAGAAATTAAATACATAAAACGGAATGTCCAAATGAAACGCAACGCTTCTGGCATCTTCAACATCATCCAAAGAACAGCAGGTATGCTCACGGCTCACACCCACTTCTTCATTCTGAAAAAGCTTCATGGTGACGCCCGTGCAGTCATAACCTGCCTTCTTCATAAAATATGCAGCGACGGAGGAATCCACTCCGCCGCTCATCGCTATTAAAGCTGTCTTATTCATCAATCATTCTTAATATGTACATCAAGCTGATCGAACGGAACCACGATCTGGTTCTCATCAAACGCTGCCTTCGCTCCATCCAACAGATTGAAATAGGTGTCCCAGTAATCCGCATTGTTGCACCAGGCCCTGAGTGTGATCTTCATGCCGTTGCCTGCGCCATAATCCGTCACTCTTGCAAATGGTTCCGGATCCTTCAGGACCAGTTTTTCGTTCTTGCAGACATCCAGCAGTACCTCCTGGACTTTTGCCGGGTCATTACCAGCCACAGAGAAATCCAGATCCACACGGCGGATTTCCTTCTCGCTGTAGTTAATGATCGTACCTGCAGAAAGCGCTCCATTCGGAAGGTACACTGTCTTGTTATCCACGGTCTTGACCTTGGTATAGCAGATCTTGATGTCTTCCACGACTCCTGACTCACCCTGAGCTGAAATGAAATCATCTATTTTGAACGGCCGTGTGATCAGGATCATGATGCCGCCAGCCAGATTGGCCAGTGTGCCGTTGATCGCCAAGCCTGCTGCAACGCCGACGGATGCGATCAATGCGGAAACACCACTCGTCTCGATTCCCAGATAACCGATCAGGCAGATGACGACCAGGATTTTCAATACGACTTTGCCGATATTAATAAACGTTTTTGTCAATGTCTTGTCGTATTTCGGATTTTCCTGAAACTTCTTCTGAAATCTCTTAGCAACTGCATTGATGATCTTGAATGCGATAAACAGAATGATCAGCGCGATGATGATCTTCACGCCAGTCTTTGTCGCCCAATTAACAATGGTATCCAAAAATTCCTGCATTGTGTTCCTCCTTTTCTGCCGACGAGAAGCCTCCTGACTTTATGCCGGCCTTCTATATAATCCCCTGATTCATATATAGCATTTTGAAACCTTCATCGCAAGCAGAAAACTCATCCATTTTTCCTGATCTTCAGACTCTTCAGGTATTCTTTCTGCTCCGTTGTGATGCGGTAACTCTCCACAGCTTTCTGGATGGTCTTATTATGCGTCCAGACATCCAGTTTGTGTTCTTCCAGGAATGGCAGTACGGTATCATATTGTTTCGCCAATGCCGTCGCAAAATACCATGCTATCATCATATTGACGTAATACTCTTCCGACCGCACGCGCGCAACCATCTTCGGATATGCCGGATCAAAATCCTTATCCAGGTAATGCTCCATCAACATGCCGATCGCGAAACGAATGGTATAGGTCTCGCCGGACTTGAGCCATTGTTTGATCTTTGTAAGCAGTTCTTTTTTATGCTTTCGGAACACTTTCGGCGACATCTGGTCACACGTCGCCCAATTATTCACATATGGAAGAAAACGGCACACCTCTTTCATGCAGCGTTCATAATCTTTCAACTCCGAAAGAATGAACGCGTGCAATTGATTCTCGTCAAAGTAGTTATGCGGAAGCTCGCAAAGGAATGCCTCCACATCATCCTCCTTCACCAGTTCTTTCGCATATTTCCGAAGTTCCGGTGTCCGGACACCAATCATATAATCAGGATCCGCTGACGGGATCAGTTTGCCCTGAAAATCCCGATACTTCTGATCCTGCAATTCAAATAATCTGTTCCTGATTTCGTCTGTCTTCATGTACTTCTCCTTTATCAGACCTTGCGTCATCCGCACTCCGTCCCGATGATACAATGATTCCCGATTGAATGCAAACTGGTCTCTATGTTATTATAAACAAAACGTATAAATGGAGACCTGCAGTGTCCTATCACGTTATATTTTGCTTTGAGGAAAAGAGCAGCAAAGCCTTGGACGATCTTTTCAAGTTTTTCCTGAAAGTGGAAGTCGGTAAACGTGGCACCTCCTTTTCCCATTATCTGCGATTCCTGGAAGCAATACAGAAGATCAACCGTAAATATGTCCCAATCAAGATACCAGTTCGAAGGGATGGCGTAACGGAACTGGTAGATGTCGCCGATATTCTTTTCCTGGAAGTCTTCCACCGGACTATCATCATCCACTGCACCGGTGAGGATCTCGAAACCACTGGGAACCTCACTTCTTTCGAAGAACAACTCAAATACCATGGATTTATACGAACCCATCGACACTACCTCGTCTCCACTTCCCGCATCCGAAGGATCACCGGCACCGATATTATCCTCGACAACGACGAATCTCTGCCAATCGGCAAAACTTACCGCAAAGAAGTCAAAGAAGCATTAAAAAAACAGTTTGGTTTAAAGACGTGATCTTTACTCGATCCGGTTATAGATCATCGCAACATGCTTCTTCCCTCCACCAATAAAGATAGCTGCACATACTGCGCACAAAAGCATGGCGGACATCAGGATGATCCTTTCCGGAACCACTTTTGACAATGCGCCTGATGCAAACTCGCCAACCAGAGTGCCCAAAGTCATGAGCATACTGAAGGCTCCGTTAAATCTCCCTTTCTTTTCATCCGGAACGTAACTCTGTGTCGCAGAGACACGGATCGTATAGCCGGTCACCCCGCCAACTCCGATAATGAAGCAAAGCGCCATCATGACCGGGAACGGGAAAAACAGATAAAATCCGCCGCATAGCGAGATCACGATATAACCAACAAGTGCTACCCGGTACCGGTCTTTGGCAGGTATTTTTATTTTGTAATGAAACAGTCCGCCAACTGCCCTGCCGATCAGTTCAAACGCCATGACGAAAATATACCAATACTGGCCATTTTCAAATGTGTTCTTGAAGTACGGGAGTACAATAACATCCGAAACCCCGCCACAAGCAGATGAGATAACAAAATAGGCTGCGATTGCTAAAAGACCTTTTTCCGCGGCAAAATACCGGAACCCTTCTTTCAGATCCAGAAAAATCTGATGCACCGGTCCGCTTCCCTGCGTCTGCGTTTGCCTCTGTTTCTCAATATAGTGTTCTTCTGCTTTAATCCGTGTTTCTATGACTGCCGCGATTAAGAAACTGACTCCGTCCACGATCAGAAGCGGTGCCAACCCGATCTTTTCATAAAGGAAGGCCGCCACCGGCACCATAACCACTGCAAGCGTTTCCAGCACTGTGGCAATGGAATATGCCTTCTGATAATTCCCTTCAGTGATCAGCAACGGATAAAAACTGTCGTAAGCGACGATGTAAGTGCTCTGGATCGTCCCCAGAACCAGGCAGTAGATAATAAAGACCGGAAAAGAAAACCAACCTGTGAATATGATCACTGCCATCAGAATATCCAGAAACGCAGATATGAAATCCAAGGTGTAGATCGTTTTCTTCCTGGAGAAACGGTCCAGAAATGCACCGGAGATCAGCGGTGCAAATAACTGTGGTAAAGTGAACGCCGCCAGAAAAATGGCATAAAGCAGCGTGGATCCTGAAACATCCAGAACCATCAGACTCATTGCAAATCCGGCGAGCTCATTTCCAAACATGGAAATGACACTGCCGATTGTTATGATTGTAAAATCCCTTGTCCATAAAGGGGCTTGATCATTTGTTTTCATCTCATCTATCTTTACGGACAGCCGTGCTGTCCTGTATTTCTGTAATAAAAAAACTTGCTGTGTACCGCACACAACAAGCAAAGAGATTCGTCAATCTTCATGCTGCAGAAGGAACGCCCTCTCAGCCGCCGAAAAACGATAAGTAGTCATCTAAATTGTTGCATGCAAATTGGAAAGGCCCATCAGGCCCGGTTCATCCTGTTATTAATTCTGCAACAATAATCAACGACGTCCTTTGGTCATTTTTCCACTTGCCCGAACGCGATCTTTCTATCAGCGTTATTGACGCCCGCGTCCAGTGCATCCTCCTGTCAACGTGGCACAGTATATCACAGCGGTTTTATAAAGTCCATCGAATCTTCATGAAAAAAGGTACCCTTTTGAACACTTCTGTCCAAAAAGGCACCTTTGGAAAATACTCGGATTTTTGTTACTTGTAGTACACCGTCCCGCCGATGGAATCCAAATCCTGTTCTATGGAGTATAAAACATCGATTGCCACCAGATTCTCTCCCTCATGCTGCATCTCATCTTCAATAAGGGAAAGCAGAAGACAGGTATATTCTTTTTCATCTGAATTGTAAGTAAATTCATGCACACCGCTGTCTGTCGGGAAGGAAAGAGAGGCAAACAAATAACTGTACTTTTCATATTCTTCCTGCGTCATGATATCGATATGCGCAGATTCGTTTACTAAATCAAGACGCACGAATCCCCACTGCGGATTATTAAATGTAACTCTCGCCATTCCATCCGATACATATAAGATGTCAACACCATCAACCGGTTTCAGCATCACATTGCTGCAAAGACCTTGGAGATCTCCTGAGGCAGTCTTTTGGAATTGATAGTCCAATACAAATTCGAAGAAATCCATCCAGTTATCTGGTGTCAGCTGTGTCTTTTTGACTCCATTGACACAAAGACCATATTTACCTGAATTCACGTCTCCAATCCACAAAATCCACGGACACTTCGAATTTGTAGTCACATCTTCGTTTGGTGTTATGACAAAGTCGCTTTCTAATCCAAAATAATAGTAGTTCTTATCCTTAAAGGACAACGTTTTCTCCTTATCCAATGGATATTGAAATCCGTTTACATACAGAGACCCGTTTTCATCAATGGAAAAATCGAAAAATTCATTTGCATAT
>JAFZKG010000070.1 GCA_017553695.1 Lachnospiraceae bacterium | reverse complement strand
GTCATTCTTAGTCCTGCGCTTTGCTTTTTCCACCCGGTAGAAGCTGCCGTCATCCACCGACTGCAGCAGAGTCTCAATGTCCGCATTATCCTCAGTGTAGGAGACACGGTCTGTGGTACTGTATCCGGTCTCATTGGTATTCACGGAAGCCTCGGCCACACACAGGACAAACAGCAGAACAAACAACACGATCTGTGAAATGACTCCGCCATACTTCGTGCTGCCCTCCTTCTTTTCAAGTCCATGCTTCTGCAGAGCGAACACGATCAGATAACACAGAAGGAATCCGGCATTCACAAAAGCCTGATTGATCGTATATTTGTCTTTATAAAGGATCTGCAACGCAAAAACAGCACCAATGGCCACCGCGAAAGCTGCCAGGATCTGCCAGTATTCATACTGCCGGATCCTTAGCGTCGTTTCATAGCAGATCGTCAGAACCAGGAAAATGTAAATGAATGAATGGCGCGCCGGAAGCGAATTCGGCAGATGGAATCCATGCCAGATATAGGCCAGCGTATTCATTGCAAAACTCAGCCAGAGGATCAGGATCAGGATTCCCTTTTCGATCCGCTGTTCCACGCGGATCTTTTTGTTCAGGAAGAACAATGGAACAAGCGCAAAGGTAAAGATGCCCGCATAGATATTCGGTACATAACCTTCGCTGATCATGGTCACCTTGGCGTTCATCATGCCATGCGCGAACATCTCCAGCAGATTGTAATAAAAACTGATCCTGGATGGGAACCCGGATCCGGCAGAAGCCGTTCCAAACAGCGCCAGGAATGCCGGCAGGAAAACAACTGCCGCCATACATCCGGCGATCACGGAGTAAACGACAAACCGGATGAGCTTCCGGATAAGATCCGTCGATCCCTTCTTTCCCGCTTCCTCGACCAGCAGATAGATGAAATAAAAGATGAGGAAGAAGCAGATCATGATCGCGATATAATAATTGGAAAGTACCGCAAGTCCCAGGGAGATGGTATAAAGAAGCACCTTCCCTTCCCGTACCAGGCGCTCGAGTCCCAGTATGATCAACGGGAGCAAGATCAGATCATCCAGCCACATCAGGTTCCAGCTGTATGCAGCCATATAGCCGGACAGTGCATAAAAGATGCCGAAGCAGGCAGCCACAAGATTATTTCTACGAGGGAACTTCTTCGTCAGATACCAGGTGAACGTTGCGGACATGAGGCCTGCTTTCAGAATGATGAAGCAGCTCATGATCTCCGGGACCCGGTCAGCCGGCAGAAGCCCTATGACCCAGTTCAGGGGAGATGCCAGATAATAGGCATAGGTGCTGACAAAATTGGAGCCGAGCCCGATAGAAAACGTGTATTCCAGTCCTCTCCCCTCTTTCAGGGCTGTCTGGAACAGTTTAAGAAATGGTGCATACTGATGGTACATATCGCAGCGCAGATACATTTCGTCTCCGAATGGAAAGATTTCGCGGGCGATATAAAGACATACAAGGATAAGTATTGGCGTCAGAAACGCCACGATCACAGCCAGATTCTGTTGAAGGAACGATTTCTTATTATCCTTATTCATGATCTTTTTTTCTTCTCGTCTTCATCCAGGTTGGTTTCCTCCAGAATGTACAGCGGACGATCCTTGGACTCCAGGTAAATGCGCCCAATATATTCCCCGAGGATCCCAACTGACAAAATGATCACCCCACCCAAGAACAGCAGCACGACCAGCGTCGAAACATAACCCGGAACATCGATGCCGAAGATCCAGGTTTGGATCAGTGTAATGATGATATAGATAATAGCAAGCAGACAGACGACGGCACCGGCCAGCGTAACGATCCGAAGCGGAATGACGCTGAAGGATGTCAGCCCGTCTGTCGCATAATTAAACAATTTTCCGAAACTCCACTTGCTCTTGCCGGTAACACGCGGCCCCTGCACATAATCGAGCCATTTCACACGGAATCCGACCCATGCAAACAGGCCCTTTGAGAAACGCTGTGTCTCTGACAGTTTCAGTACCGCGGCTACAAACGGGCGGCTCATGCACATATAGTCCGTTGCGCCTTTCTGCAGTTTGACGCTGGAAAGGCGGTTATTAATGCCCGTATACAGGCGGGAGAATAATCCCGGTTTCCGTTTTGCGCCGGCAGCTCCGTATCCTTCTTCACAGACAGCCTTGAGCATTTCCGGGATCAGTGCCGGCGGATGCTGCAGATCTGCATCCATCAGGATCACAATATCCCCGGAGGATGCTTTCAGCCCTGCATAGATTGCGGCTTCCTTGCCGAAATTCCGGGAGAAGGAGAGATATTTGATCCCTTCTTTTTCAGAGAGGTCCTTCAGGATCGAAAGGCTTGCATCGCTGCTCCCGTCGTTCACGAACAGAAAGCGGAAGCGGTATGCATCGCATGTAGAAATAACCTTCTTTGTTTCTTCGTAAAACAGAAGCAGGCTTTCCTCTTCATTATAAACCGGTACGATGATGTCGACAGCTTTCATGTTACAGTTCCGACAGATTGATC
>JAFZKG010000069.1 GCA_017553695.1 Lachnospiraceae bacterium | reverse complement strand
CGACTTTCTATTATTGCACCCTTTCCAGGATCGAGTCACGTCCGCCGACAACCGGAACGCCATCTACATAGCGGTTCCACTTGTTGGAATTGTCATCAATAAAGCAGACAACCTTTTCCGTTGTTTTATCCGATGCTTTGAGATCTCTGACGAGCATCTGTCCGGCAGATCCTGCTCCGATGATCATGACTTTTGCTTTGTAATCATTGTTCTGTCCGTGTGCCTTCAAAAGCAATACAAAGCGATATGCAAACCGTATCCCCATCGTCAAAATGAACTGACCGGCAATACCGAATGCATAATAAGAAATCGGCATCCGTCCCAGGATCAAGGACGTCCCAGCAACATTGATGACCAGTGTAATGATCGTTGCTATGATAAGATTCCGGAGTTCCCGGTAAGACGCGAAACGCCAAATCGACGCATATAAATGCAGGACCAGAAACACTATGATACAGATAACAACATAAAATGGGATGCTTTTTAGAAAACGAAAGAAATAGGTCTTCGGGATGTATCCGTAGTGCAGATCAAAACGCAGCAGGAGTGCGAAAAAGTAGGATGCTGCAATAGCAACGATGTCATAACAGATGAGAAGTGCAGCAACAATATGCCAGTGTTCGATTTTTCCTGTACGTTTCCGTTCCACCTGCGAATGGTCCTTTATTTCTCGTTCTGATAATAGCCTTCGTATTTTTTGCCGTAATATTTACTGCTCTTTTTACGGTCCACTTTATTCAGAATGATGCCCAGGATCGGACAGCCTGTTGTTCTCATTTTGGCAACAATATCCTGCGCCATACGGTACTTGATCCCGCCCGCTTCGATCAGGATCATACATCCATCACAATGCTTTGCTGCCACAGCTGCGTCCACGACCATGCCGATCGGCGGACAGTCAATAATCACGTAATCAAAATATTTGCGTCCGAGTGCAAGCAGATCCTCAAAACGGCTGGAGGAAAGAAGCTCTGTCGGGTTCGGCGGAATTTCTCCACTGAAAACGACAGAAAGATTTGGCGTACTGGTCTTGTAGATCAGATCCTTCAGTTCACACTGTCCGGAAAGGAAATGGGAAAGGCCCTTCCTTGGCACCGGACCCCTGACTTTATTACGCAGGACCGATTTCCGCATGTCTGCATCGATCAGAAGGGTCTTCTTGTCCAATTCCGTCAGAGACTGACAAAGTTCCATCGAGATCGTGGATTTTCCTTCTCCGGAAAAAGAACTCGTGAGCAGGATCACCTGCTTTTCTGCTCCGCAAAACAGCAGGTTCGTCCGCAGGGTCTTCATCTCTTCATTTATTTCGTATGGCAGTTCATCTCTGACCAGTTCAATTATTGCCATTTTCTATTCTCCTTCTGCTTTTCATTATCTGTATCTGGTTTTTCCACAAAAGCTTTTCTGCTTCTTCGGTTCCCAGTTTTTTTTCTAAGTAAATTGCTGCTTTTTCCAATTCCGGCGTTCTTGTCTGCACATCATGTGCATCAGAAGCCACCACGTGGACCAGGCCTTCTTTTAACAGTTTCTTTGCCCAACGCGCTTGTTGTCTTCCTTCCATCTTGAGCAGGCTTCCCGCGTTGATCTGGATCTTTGCGCCCATCCGGACCAGTTCTTCGATATCTTCGATATCCTGCAGTTCCGGATAGCGTTCCACATGTGCGATGAGCGGCCGGTAACCATAATTGATCACCTTCTCCACATATTCAAAGAATTGCTCTGGTGTATACCTGTGGGAAAACTCTGTCAGCAAATATCCGCCATTTCCATATGGTATCACTGCGTTCTTTTCCAGCCGGTGGAGAAAGGCTTCATCGCAGTAATACTCTCTTGAAAGATATACTTTGAGATTCCCATGGAAGATCTTCTCTGCCATTTCCTTGAGGAACCCGAACTGCTCAAGGATCTCTTTGTCCGGAATCTCAAACATCCCTTTCCGCAGATGTGGTGTGCAGCAAACGAGCCGCACGCCTTGCTCATATTGCATTTTCAGAAGTTCTGCCGATTCGTCCCAGTCCTGTGCCCCGTCATCCACATATGGCAAAACATGACAATGAATATCCGCGATCCGCATCATTTACGTTTCCTTGCAATGTTATGGATCGATGTTTTATCTTTGATCAGCGGGAACTGTGCCAGGGTATCCAGTTCCAGATATTTTCGGACATCTTCATCATCTTTGATCGTATCATCGCTCAAGTGGCGGATAACAATGAAAAGAATCACCAAAACAGCTAAAGCAAATGCTCCTAATACAGTATTCTTCTTGACATTCGGGCTGATTGGATGTGCTGGAACGACTGCCGCTTCTACTGTAGACGGACGCTCCGTGTTCATAATTTCTGCAATTTTGTCCCGTAGTTCATCTGCCAGTGTATTGCTGATCCGAGCTGCCATTTCCGGATCTGTATCTGTTACCGTAATGCGAAGCATATGGGTATTACTTGGGCTGGAAACTTTAATCTCCCTTTTGAGTTGGTCATAAGATTCATTTAAATGTTCATCTTCAATAACATTTTCCAGCACTTCCCTCGTAGTCGCGATGATTGCAAAGTCGCCGGCCAATTGGCTACCAATCTGCAAATCTGCAAGAGACGTAATACTTGTAGATTTAGATAAAATATAGATTGTAGAAGTAGCTTGATACTTTGGTGTAATAAAAAGTTTCGTGACCAGAAATGCCAAAACTGCACCTGCAGCAATCGCAATCAGCACGAGCCAGATATTTTTCCAAATAACTCTTAGCAACTCCAGAAGATCGACGGTCATTGTCTCATCATTCTGTCGTCGTTGTGTGTTTTGATTCTCCATATGCTGTAATTGTTCCTTCACTTTTTTTATGGTTGTGTCGTGAAAAACTCAACCTATTTATTATATGTGCAATATTCCGTTTTTGCAATAAATATTATGAAGATAATACTTATTGTAATTAACAAGAAACTACAGGAAATAATACCCGCTTGGGAATGATCCAGCGTATTTCCTGTTTTGCCGTTTTATTTTATCGCATTTGCCGTCTGATTGCAACGCATACCGGCCTGCTTCACACTTATTTCACAGCACTGTCATAATCCGCTTCTTTGAAGCCAACCAGCACCTTATCCCCCGTGATCAGGATTGGCCTCTTCACAAGCATGCCATCGGTTGCAAGCAAGGCAAACTGCTCGTCATCGCTCATTGTCTGCAGCTTGTCCTTCAGGTTTAGTGCCTTGTACTGCAGCCCGCTGGTATTAAAGAATTTCTTCAACGGCAGACCACTCTTTTTCTGCCATTTGCGCAGTTCCTTCTCAGTCGGGTTCTTTTCCTTAATGTCCCGGATCTTGTACTCGATCCCGTTGTCATCCAGCCATTTCTGGGCCTTTTTGCAGGTTGTGCATTTCGGGTAGCAAATAAACTGATTCATCGTGTTCCTCCTTACGTTTTCTCTCCTGCATTTTACCTTAACACATACGCAACAACAAGTTGCTTTCTTCCTGCCGGGCAATTCGCTTTCTCCTCACATTTCTTCCCCTTTAAAAATCTAAATATGTTATAATCCAACTATCAAATAAGGCAGGAGAACAACTTGGGCAAATCCGCTTCTGAACCAACGAAAGAGTTACTCTACATCTTCGGCGAGGGAAAGTATTACCACGCTTATCATATCTTTGGTTCCCACATTGAAAAAAGAGGCGTCCGTTTCACGGTCTGGGCGCCGTTTGTAAAAAGTGTTTCCGTGATCGGCGACTGGAATGATTGGACACCGCGCGAAGGCAGTTGTCTTGACGGCGGCGATTATCTGGAGCCGTTCGGCGAGACTGGCGCGTGGACGGGCCTTCTGAAAGGCCCGAAAAAGGGGATGTGCTACAAGTACCTGATCGAGACGGAAAAAGGGAAACTCCTTTACAAAGCCGACCCGTATGCTATCTACTCCCAGCAGCGGCCGGAGACTGCATCTATCATCTGGGATTTGAAATATGAATGGGACGATAAAGACTGGCTGTTAAAACGCAAACAAAAAGATCATTTCCGCGAACCGGCAAATATCTATGAGGTGCACCTTGGTTCCTGGCGTCGGCACTATCAAGGGGACGATGTGTCCTCCTTCCTCACCTACCGCGAACTGGCCGACACGCTGATCCCTTATGCAAAGCGTATGGGCTACACACATCTTGAGATTCTGCCTGTCATGGAGCATCCGCTCGATGCCTCCTGGGGTTATCAGACCACTGGTTTTTTCGCTGCAACCTCACGGTACGGTGCGCCGGAAGACCTGATGTATTTCATTGACCGCTGCCATGCCAATAATCTGAGCGTGATCCTGGACTGGGTACCGGGGCATTTCTGTCGCGATGCTCATGGGCTGGCACAATTCAACGGGCACAAACTCTACGAAGAAATGGAACACCCGAACTGGGGTACCTTTAAATTTGATTTCGGGCGCGGACAGGTGCGCAGTTTCCTGCTCTCCTCTGCCATGTTCTGGCTGGAGCAGTTCCATGCGGACGGCCTGCGGGTTGACGGCGTAAGCAGCATTCTGTATATGAACTTCGGCATTGAAGACAAAAAGAAGATGCGCTTTAACAAAGACGGCTCCGTGTCCGATCAAAACGCGGTCCGTTTCTTTCAGGATCTGGCACGGATGGTCGGCGAATACTTCCCGGACATCTATACCATTGCCGAGGAAAGTACTGCATGGCCGCTGGTCACCTACCCGCCGGATGACGGAGGTTTAGGTTTTCACTACAAATGGGATATGGGCTGGATGAACGATACGCTCCGTTTCATGCGTACCGACTTTCCATCCCGCAGCGAGTTTCACTCCCTGCTGACGTTCTCGATGATGTACGCCTTCAATGAGAACTTCATCCTGCCTCTTTCACACGACGAAGTGGTACACGGCAAGCAATCTCTCATCGACCGCATGCCGGGCGACTATTGGCGCCAGTTTGCAAACCTCAGACTTCTTGCCCTGTATCAGATGACGCACCCGGGCAAGAAGCTCAACTTCATGGGAAATGAGATCGCGCAATTCATTGAATGGCGTGAATATGAAGAGCTGGAATGGTTCCTGCTGGATTATGAAGCGCACAGGAAGCATCAGAATTACGTCAAGGCATTAAACTATTTTTATAAAAAAGAACGCGCGCTATGGAGCAACGATCACGACTGGTCCGGCTTCACCTGGCTGGATGCCGACAATAAAGATCAGAACATCTTAAGTTACATCCGCGCCAGCGCTGCCGGAAAAAGCAAGTTAATCGTTGCGCTCAACTTCGGCGTACAGACCTATCATGGATTCCGGATCGGCGTACCGGCGTCAGGCATCTATCAGGAAGTCTTCAATTCCGATTGTCCGGATTACGGCGGAAGCGGACAGCTTCATTCGAAGCCGGTGAAAGCGGAATCCATTCCGATGCACGGGCAACCGTACTCTATCGAGATCACTATCCCGCCGGTTGGCGGTACAATATGGAAGCGCGTCGGCGCAGAAAAGAAGACAGGCGCACGCGCAACAGCCAAAAAAGTAACCAGGAAAGGACACAAATAGACATCTATGTTCGCCACAAAAGAAAACTTTCAATTAGCATTTGAGCAGGAGTTGCAGAGCACGTACACCCGGTCGTACGAAAACTGCACGCCCTTTGAAAAATATCTGGCACTGGCCCACCTGATCGCATCATCTGCCAGCCGGATCCGTTCCGCCAATATAAAAGAGGCTCGCGAGAAAGAGGGCAAGAAAGTGTATTACTTCTCAATGGAGTTCCTGATCGGGCGTCTTCTGGAAAACTACCTGTGCAACTTTGGCATCCGTGATCTCGTGGCAGAATCTCTGAAGGAGATGGGCGATGACCTGGAAGAGTTGCTTGCGTTCGAACCGGACCCTGGCCTGGGAAATGGCGGACTTGGCCGTCTGGCAGCCTGCTTTCTGGATTCCATGGCAGCTGTCGGTATAGATGGCTGCGGCATCGGCCTGCGTTATAAATTCGGCCTTTTCAAGCAGAAAATTGAAAATGGATGCCAGGTGGAACTCCCGGATGCATGGCTGGAAAACGATTATCCATGGGAAGTGATGCACCCGGAAGATACGGTCATCGTACGCTATGGTGGCTATGTGGAACGGACCTACGAAGATGGTGAAACGCACTTCGAACACAAAGGTTATCAGTGTGTTTGCGCCGTACCATATGATATTCCGATCGTTGGAGAAGGCGGTCTCAATGTCGGCGTCCTTCATCTGTTTGACGCACAGCCGCTCAAAGAAACCATTGACATGGATGCTTTCAACCGTGGGGATTACGCCGCAGCCATGAAAGAACGCAGTGAGATCGATGCCATGACCTCGATTCTCTATCCGGACGACAGCAACGGTATGGGACGTAAACTCCGTATCCGTCAGGAATACCTTCTGGTGGCGGCCGGCATCGGCAACATCATCAAAGATTTCAAGCGGAACTACGGCACGAAGCGCTGGATGGAGTTTCCGGACAAAGTCAGCATCCACATCAATGATACGCACCCGACGCTCTGCATTCCGGAGCTGATCCGCGTGTTGATTGACGAGGAAGGGCTTAGTTGGGACGAAGCATGGGAGATCACGCAAAAGAGCGTCTCCTTCACGAACCATACCATCCTGCCGGAAGCGATGGAACGCTGGCCGATCGATATGTTTAAGGAGATCCTGCCGCGTGTCTATATGATCATTGAGGAAATTGACCGGCGCTATCGTGAGACCATGGAAAAGAAAGGGCTATCCGACTATGCGACAATGCAAAGCACTTCCGTTCTGTGGGACAATACGATCCGCATGACGAACCTTTCCATCATTGGGTCTCACTCGGTAAATGGCGTCGCCGCCCTGCACACTGAAATACTGAAAGATGATGTGTTTCGGGATCTCTACCGGATCTTTCCGGAACGCTTTAACAATAAGACGAATGGCATCAGTCACAGACGGTTCTTGACCCAGTCGAATCCGGCGCTGGCCAATCTGATCACAGAGACGATCGGGCCGGGCTGGCGTGAGAATTTTGAGGAGATCGGGAAACTTGCGGATGTTGGCGCTGCTCCTGCCCTCGCGGAGGATCTTCGCGCTGTGAAGCGTGAAAATAAACTACGTCTCGCCGCTTATATCAAAAAAGAAAGCGGCGTCGAAGTGGACCCGGATTCTGTCTTTGATATTCAGGTCAAACGGATCCACGCCTATAAACGGCAGTTGCTCGGCATCCTGAAGATTCTCTATCTGTATAACTGCATCAAGGAGGATCCGGATTTTGACATTTGCCCGTACACTTTCATCTTTGCGGGCAAAGCCGCGCAAGGATATTTCTTTGCAAAAGAAGTGATCCATCTGATCAATGCCGTAGCCGACCTCGTCAATCATGATGCCGTTGTCAGCCGGAAGATCCGGGTCGTGTTCATTGAGAACTTCTGTGTTACGAACGCGCAGCTCATCTACCCTGCCGCCGATATCTCTGAGCAGATCTCAACTGCCGGCAAGGAGGCTTCCGGCACCGGCAATATGAAGTTCATGATGAATGGTGCCATCACGTTGGGCACACTGGACGGCGCAAATGTGGAGATATTGGACCGCGTCGGTCCGGAAAACATGAAGATCTTTGGACTCACTGCCCCGGAAGCAATTGGCTATGCTAAGAACGGCGGATACAATCCGCTCGATCTCGTTCGTAGCGATCCGAGACTGCGTAAGATCACGTCGCAACTGGTGGATGGCACGCTGAAAGATGGCGCAGGAGAATCGCTCGGATTCTGGGAAATCTATGACGATCTTCTCTCCCGTGGCGACGAATTCTTTGTGCTGAAAGATTTTGATGCTTACGTCCGCGCCTTTGAGGAGCTGGACAAACTATATCGGAATAAGGAGAAATGGGGAGCCATGTCTCTGGCAAATATCGCCGGATCCGCGTACTTTTCGAGTGACCGCACGATCCGCGAGTATGCTGATGAGATCTGGCATGTAGAACATCGGTAATTGGAGGTATCGAGATGTCTGGTAAAAAATGCATTGCCATGCTGCTTGCCGGCGGACAGGGGAGCCGCCTGGGGGCACTGACAAAAAACATTGCGAAGCCGGCGGTATCCTTTGCAGGAAAATACCGCATCATCGACTTCAGTCTTTCAAACTGTGTCAATTCATCCATCGATACGGTGGGTGTGCTGACGCAGTATAAACCGCTGGTCTTGAATCACTACATCGGCACCGGTGAACCGTGGGATCTGGATTCCGCCGACGGCGGCGTTCACATCCTTCCACCATATGCAACTGAGACAGGCGGCCGGTGGTACGATGGCACGGCGGATGCCATCTACCGCAACATCGACTTCGTTGAAACGTACGATCCGGAACATGTGCTGATCCTATCCGGTGATCATCTGTATAAAATGGATTATGCTGAAATGCTCGCCGAGCACATCGCGCACGAGGCTGATCTGACGATTTCCGTTTACGATGTTCCGTTAGAAGAGGCAAGCCGTTTTGGCATTATGTCCGTCAATGAAGAAGGCCGCATCCACAAGTTTTCTGAGAAGCCGAAAAAGCCGGACAGCACGCTGGCGTCCATGGGCATCTACAGCTTCAAGTGGTCGGTGCTGCGCGCCGCACTGCTGAAAGATCATAAGGTCGAGGACTCCGAGCATGACTTCGGCAAGAATATCATCCCGATGTTGCTGAAGGAAGGCAAGGCGCTCTATCCGTACTACTTTACCGGCTATTGGAAAGATGTCGGAACCATCGACAGCTATTATGAAGCACAGATGGAAATGATCTCCGAAGACATAGGTGCAATGATGTTTAAAGAAGGTTCTCACATCTTCTCAAATTCCAACCTGTATCCGGCGCACTACGTCGGCAAAAAGGCGAAGATCAAGGAATCCATGATCAGCAACGGCTGTGTGGTAGAGGGTTCCATTTCCCACTCGTCTCTTGCGACCGGTGTGTTCGTTGGCGAAGGTGCGAAGATCAAGGACTCCGTGCTGCTTCCGGAAGTGAAAGTCGGCAAAAACTGCAAGATCACAAAAGCAATCGTAAACGAGGGCGTTTCCATCAAGGACAACTCCGTGATCGAGGATCCGGACGGCAAGATCATTGTGGTGAGCGCTGCCAGTGAATGGGCGAGGTGAGCAGGATGAAAAAGACGATTGGAATCATTACAGCGAACTATACCTTGGAGGGGATTGACGAAAGCATGCAGGACCGCGCGCTGGCGGCCATGCCGTTTGGCGGACGTTACCGTCTGATTGATTTTCCTCTTTCGAATATGAAAAATTCCGGCATCAACAGCGTGGGCATCATTATGCCATTCAACAACCGCTCACTCATCGACCATGTCGGCACTGGTAAGGCGTGGGGCTTCGGGCGGAAGACGAACAGTCTGTTCATGCTGCCGGGCAGCGTATATGGAAAGCGGAATAACACAGATAAGTTCCTGCTTCGGGACATCATCATGAATTTCCGTTTCATCGATTACGACAATGCCGACTACGTGATTCTGAGCGGCACCAATCAGGTCTACACCATGGATTACGCGCCGATGATCGCCCAGCACGAAAAAGAAGGCGTCGACATGACGATCGCCTATATCAAGAAAAATGGCGAGGATGTGCCGCTTGATCTGGTGGTGATGAACCGCACGTTTTTGATCGATCTGGCATCGTGGTTCAGCAACCTGGATTTCTTAGGGCTTCGAACCATCATCTATGACCAACTGGGCGATGCCGACATCGGCCGTTATGAATTTGATGGTGAAGTGATCAACATCACCTCGATGAGCGATTACCTGAGTGGCAACCTGGCTCTTTTGAATGCGGAAACGCATCAGGCAATCTTTCGCCCGGACCGGCAGGTTTACACCAATGTTCAGGACCGCCCGCCGACATTCTATACGTCGTCTGCGAAAGTGCGGAATTCAATTGTTGCTGCCGGCTGTATTATCGAGGGCGAAGTGGAAAACAGCGTGATCTTCCGGAGTTCCAACATTCATAAGGGGGCTGTCGTGAAGAATTCTGTGCTGATGCAGCACTGCAACGTGGCGGAAGGCGCATACCTGAACAACTTCATCAGCGACAAGCGTGTACACGTGATGGAAAAAGCGCACATCGAAGGGACACCGGAATCACCGTACTTTGCGAAGAAGGGTCAGATTGTATGAATATACTGTTTGCCGCATTTGAAGCGGATCCATTTGTAAAAACAGGCGGATTGGGCGATGTGGCAGGATCGCTTCCAAAAGCTGTTGCATCTTCGTCATACGACATCCGCGTCATACTGCCTCTGCTCTCCGCGATCCCGGACGTCTATCGAAAAAAAATGCAGTTCGTCTGCTCTTATGACGTGCCGTTGGGGTGGCGGAATCAGTACTGCGGCCTGTTTACATTAAAGCAGAACGGCGTCCTGTATTACTTTTTGGACAATGAGTATTACTTCCACCGCGAGCAGGTCTACGGAGAGTTTGATGATGGGGAGCGCGTTGCCTTCTTCTCCAAGGCTGTGTTGGAAACGATCCTTCATTTGGATGGTTTCTTCCCGGACATTCTGCATTGCAACGACTGGCACACGGCGCTTGTTCCGGTGTTTCTGAAAGAACAATACCGCGACGTACCAGGCTTTTCGGATATCAAGACAATCTTCACCATCCATAACCTGAAATTCCAGGGCAAGTATACGGATTATGTGATCGGTGATATCCTGGGGCTGCAAGACACGCCTGCTGAACACCAGCTATTATCAGATCCGCACACTGCCAACTATCTGCAGGCAGCTTCCATCTATTGCGATGAGATCACAACGGTCAGCCCCACCTACGCAGAGGAGATCTGTCTTCCCTATTACGGCGAAGGGCTGGACTGGATCTTCCGTGAGCGTTGCGAAAATCTCGTGGGCATCCTGAATGGAATTGATTACAAAGCATGGAACCCGGCAAACGATAAGAATCTGCCGTTGAACTATGATGCAGATTCACTGAAAACAAAGGAAAAGAACAAACTCGTCCTCCAAAAAGAGCTGGGTTTGAAAGAAGATGCGGAGATCCCGCTGTTCGTGATCATCAGCCGGCTCACCGAGCAGAAAGGATTGGATCTGGTCAACTATCTGCTGCCGGAAATCGAATACCGCAATATGCAACTTGCCGTTCTTGGTGTCGGTGACGCGGAGTACGAAAACGCATTCCGCTATTATGCTGAGAAAGATCCAAAGAAATTTGCTGCCTGCATCCGCTTTGATAATGGGCTGTCGCATCGGATGTATGCCGGTGCAGACGTGATGCTCGTGCCTTCCCGTTTCGAACCGTGCGGTCTGACACAGATGATCGCGATGCGCTACGGCACCCTGCCTCTCGTGCGTGAGACCGGTGGTCTGAAAGATACCGTAAATGAAACCAACGGGTTTTCATTTGTGACCTTTAATGCGGACGATATGCTCTACTCCATTGATTGCGCGCTGGACGTGTATTTCAATCATCCGAAACGCTGGCGCAGGATGCAGCATACCGCAATGGCGGAAGACTTTTCCTGGAAAGCCTCTGCAAAAGAGTATAGAAAGTTGTATAATAAATTAGCAAAGTCGTTTTGAAGCTGCTTTGCGGACAACAGACAATTACAAATGTTTCCGGATAACGGGAGGTAGGAAAATGCAGATCTCTCATGATTCCCAGGATGTACGGTACCGCTCACCTGGCGGGGCTATCGAAACGGGAGCGACGGTAACACTGAATCTATATGCGCCGGGATGCCTCGGTGCGTCGGTACGGCTTTGGCAGGAGGGCAAAGGCGAGACCATGGTCCATATGGACCAGTCCGCGGCGCTATTTACCGCTAAGATCAAAGTACCTGAGGAGCCTTGTATCCTCTGGTACTTTTTTGTCGCGAACTACGGCGAAAAGATCATCTGCTATGGCAACAATCCGGAATCACTCGGAGGCGAAGGGTGCGTATATGAGAACAGCCAGCCGCCGTCATTCCAGATCACGGTCTATGATCCATTTGAGGTCCCTTCGTGGTATAAAGACGCTCTGGTCTATCAGATCTTTCCGGACCGCTTCCATCGTGGAAGTGATTATGAATCGCGTATGGCGGCAGCCAGGTTGCCGGAGGATTGGAAAGGCGCGACCCGTTCTTTTCCGGAGGATTGGAACAAGATCCCTCACTATGAGAAAGATGCGGATGGCAATGTGACTGACTGGGAATTCTACGGCGGCACGCTGAACGGCATCCGCGAGAAGATCCCTTATCTGAAATCGATGGGCGTAACAGCGCTTTATCTGAACCCGATCTTTCAGGCAGCCTCCAATCACCGTTACGACACCGCAGACTATATGCAGATTGATCCGTTGTTAGGCGATGAAGAAACCTTCCGTTCTTTTGCGGAGGAATGCCGCAAAAACAACATACGCATCATATTAGACGGTGTCTTTAGCCATACCGGCGCCGACAGCATCTATTTTGATAAATACGGAAATTATGGCACACATGGCGCATATCTGCACGAAGACTCTTCCTTCCGAAGCTGGTACCGCTTCCGCGATGAATCCCCGGGTTATGAATGCTGGTGGGGCGTCAGTGATCTTCCGAACGTGGAAGAGACCCATCCGGGTTACGACCGGTTCATTTGCGGAGATGGCGGTGTTTTGGATCACTGGCTGTCACTGGGTGCATCCGGTTTCCGGCTGGACGTCGCTGACGAGCTGCCGGATACCTTCATTCAGCACATCCACGACCGCATCAAAACCGACCCTGACAATCTGCTGCTTGGCGAAGTCTGGGAGGATGCCAGCAACAAATACAGCTATGGCCAGCTGCGTTCTTATTTTTCCGGACATGAACTGGATGGCACTATGAACTACCCGTTCCGTGACAATGCCATTGACTACTGCATTGGCAAAGAAAGCGCGGAAATGTTCTGCCGGAAGATGCGGAGCATGCAGGAGAATTATCCGCGGGAGGCATTTTACAGTTCCCTGAATCTGATTGGAGGACATGATTGCGAGCGGATCCTCTCCGTGCTGGGCAGTTTCACACCAGCAGCCAAAGAACACTATCGCGAGGACGGCACCTTCCTGCCTGCAGGCGCGGCTTTATATATGGACGATGCACAATACCGGATGGCACGCGAGCGCCTGAAGATGCTTTCGGCGCTGCAATTTTCGATGCCGGGCGTCCCGTGCATTTATTATGGCGACGAAGCAGGCGTACAGGGCAACAAAGACCCGGACAACCGCCGCACTTATCCATGGGGCCACGAGGACGGTGACCTTTTGTATCACTATCGAATGCTCGGCCTGATCTATGATTCCAACCCGGTTCTGAAAGACGGAGAATTCGCGATCACGCATAAGGATAACTGCATCTTCCTGATCCGCTCCAATGAAAAGGATCTGATGCTGACCGTCGTAAACGCATCGCCAGAGAAAAAATATTTAACGGAAAGGCTTTCCCGCCTGTTCGGCATGGAGTTTAAAAACCGCTTTTATAATTATGCTCTTGAACTGCTGACTTCCAAACTCGTCCCGATTACCGAGGATGGGCTGGCAATCGGTATCGCCGGTTACACCACGATGATCATCAAGCTGCAGAAAGATCTGTCGAAGCCGCTCGAACTGCCGCGTGCTTCCGGCGTATTATGTCATCTGAGTTCGATTCCGGGCAATGGTGCGCTTGGTGCTGCCGGCCGTTCCTTTATTGACTGGCTTTCCGCAAGCGGTTTTAAACTCTGGCAGCTTCTGCCGGTAAACCCGGCCGGTGCCGGCAACTCTCCATATTTCAGTCCATGCGTCTTTGCCGGCGATGTCCGCTATATCGATAATACCGAACTACCGGATGACAGCGGTTTCGAAACCTTCTGCGAAGAGAATGCATACTGGCTGGATGACTGGGCAACTTATTGCAACGATACTGATGTCAATACAGATCCGAAGCACGAACAGTATTATTTCTTTACACAATTAAAAAAACTGCGTGAGTATGCCAACAGTAAAGGGATTTCCCTGATCGGTGACCTGCCGGTCTATGCGACATTTGACAGCGTGGATTTAAAGGCGCACCCGGAGAGTTTCCAACTGGATGAGAACGGACGGCCGCTCTTTGTAGGCGGGGTCCCTCCGGATTATTTTTCCGAGACTGGCCAGTACTGGTCCAACCCTCTCTACAATTGGGAACAGATGAAACAGGATCACTACGAATGGTGGTATCAGCGTCTACGTCAGGCGATCCGATGCTTCGACTATGTCCGCCTCGATCACTTCCGCAGTTTTTCTGAATACTTCGCGATTCCGGAAGGGCATCTTCCGATTGAAGGAACCTGGCAGCAAGGCCCTGGTCTGGACTTCTTCTGCTGTATGAAAGAGCGTTTGGACAAACTGCCGATCATTGCGGAAGATCTGGGTCTCCTTGACAGCGGTGTCTTCAATCTGTTGAAAGAAACCGGATTCCCGGGAATGAATATCTGGCAGTTCAGCGCTGATGAAATGAAAAAGATGGATGACCGGACGATCACATCCCGCATCTTCTACTCCGGTACTCACGACAACCAGACGCTGGTTGGCTGGTGCGCAGATATGTATCCGGAAACCGATGCGAAAGAAAAAGCCGGCGATATCATACGCTGGATCATGGAATCCCGTGCGCCATGGGTGATCTTCCCGCTGCAGGATATCCTTCTGCTCGGGGATGAAGCGCGTATGAATGTGCCTGGCACAATTGGTGACAACTGGGGATGGAAATGCACAGAGCCGCTGCCGGAGATTGATATGATGCGGTAACGGCTTTCCGTTAGATCATAAACCGCAAATGCTCAGGCGATATGCCTGAGCACTTTTTTATGGTAGAAGTATTAACGGAAATATGTTATAGTGCTTAAGTTCATTTACTTTTAATGCGATAGGAAGGAAGGCAATGGTAAAATTGATTTCTGAATACAAAAACTGTATAGAGGCTTTTTACTCATTCTTAGTTGACTCTAAGATCCTGCAATGCGTCATCGAGCTGTTTTTGATTCTGATTGCTGTATCCCACGCATTCCGTAGTTTTTGGGGAGGCGCCTTTGTCTACTGGTATGCCGGTTCTGGTCTGCTCAGTATGTTCATATTGATATTTGCGATTCTCGTTGGTCGTTTATACTATTATAACGAAGTTATATATTTACTCTTGTTCATCATACTTGCCTGGTTTTCCAGTGTTATCCTATATGGTTTTACACTTTCTTTTTTTGTCAGCAGGTTTTTTTGCAGTTGGATGACGTTTCTGGCACTGTACATGGTCATCCGCATCACCCCTGATCCGTCGCGTGCACTGTGTATTTTTTCTTATTCGTTAGTAATCCCTTTCACTGGTATATGTATCTATACCATCGTGCATGGCGCGTGGTCTCTCTTTTCAGAGTATCCCGGGCAGAATCTCCTTCTTGGCTGCTTCCGTTTCGGACGGCTATTTGCTCTGAAAAATGCCAATACGATAGGGTTGTTGAGCGCCGTTTTGATATTGATCTCTGTCTACAGTATATTACATATAAAAAAGCGTCATCGGTTCTTATTTCTGTTCTCTGCAATCATCGGCTGGTTTACACTTGGTCTCTCGGGATGCCGTACAGGAATGATCGGAGTCAGCGCTGCTTTCGGACTGATTGCCTGCTCCACCTTCTTTTTGCATAAAGGTATATGGCAATCCTGGCACATTCTTCTCCGTCTGGCATGCGCTTTGTTGATAGGCGTTGCCATCGGCGTGCTCGTGCTCGAGTCTTTCTATCTCCCTGCTGTCATCTTCCGGGGGATCCTGCT
>JAFZKG010000068.1 GCA_017553695.1 Lachnospiraceae bacterium | reverse complement strand
CTCCCCCTTAACGGAAAACTCCTTCCGGAAGGCCATCGAGCAGACGGCGCAGGCATTATGATTGATCTGTGCCGTTTTCAGTTCCAGCCCCGCTATTTTATAAGATTCAAATGCACCATCGGCCCCAGGGATCGCATGCATCGGACAGACTGCAGAGCAGATCCCACAGGTTTCAGGATCACAAAGTTTTTCCCCTTGATAAGGCGGATCGTACTCCAGCTCCATCGTCGTGATCACAAGGCCGATGCTCTGACGCGGTCCGTTTTCCGGAGTCAGCAAAAGGTTGTTCCAGCCCAGTTCCCCAAGACCCGCCGCAACGGCAGCACGCTCAGAATGAAGCAGATAGCGGATTCTTCTGGGACCGATAAATGCAGGCAGGGGCTCGTTTTTCTGCGTCACGTTTTGTGATGGCCCGGAAGGCAGCGGAACCGAGACAAAGCCGAAAGTCCGTTCAATGTATTGCGCGATATTAAACTGCATTAAGAAGATCGTCATATTCGGAGTCAGATCAGAGCCGAAGGCAGCGTAAATACTGTGTGCATCCGCATTGTGATCTTCCAAGCGGCGGAAAGCCGCCTGAATGACCCCGTCCGGGATCCGTTTCGTAAAGACGATCACACTTTTCGCATTCGGCAGGATATGTTCTGGCGTGTGAAGTCCGTTCTCGTAATCAAAAGCAGAGACAGGCGCAATTCCGACCGCATTCATTTTGCAGTCATGAAGAATATATTGTTTGATCTGTTCGGTGGTATTCATGAAACAACTCCCGTCTGAGCACCCTCTTCGTCCGGGTCAATATACTGATCCACATCAACGTTCGTTAAACCGGTATCCTGAAAACGTTCTTTCCATTCGCCGACCGGACAGTAGGTAAGGCAGTTGCCGCACATCCAGGTCGGGTTGTGCTGGAAGAAATTCTGCCGGACGTGCTCATGCTGACTGTAAAACTGGTTGATCGGATAGACATCTGAGTCCATGGGATCTTCAATCTCGCGAGGGATAATATCTTTTCCGCTTTCATTATATTCCGCAGAGGTTCCGTGACACATAAGCCGGCATTTTGCCCAGTTGATCTGGCTGTATTCCACGGTTTTTCCGCCGCTGGTCACGAGTCGTCCCTGGCCTTCGACATAGGGCGGGATGGCTCCGGTCGGACACATTTTTTCACACACATGACATTTGGAAGGTTCGCAGAGTTTCGGTCCGTGATACATGGGATCCGGTGTTAGTTCCGCAGTCGTGAGGACGGCGCCGAACCGGTTGCGCGGTCCGAATTCCGGAGTCAGCATAAGGGAACTCCACCCGAATTCTCCGAGGCCGGCCGCATAAGCACAGTGCCGCATACTGAGCATCTTCGCGCCGTGTGTCGGCCCGGCTGTTTCCGGCATACATACACAGCCGGTCAGTTTTTCCACAAAACGGGAGATCTTGTAATTCGCCCACATGAGATTATAGTTTGGCGCTCCGACATAACCGTAAGCGCCATAGATCCCGTGCACATCATAATACAGGTCTTCAAAGGCCCGGAAGGTGGCACTGGTCGCGCCGTCCGGGAGCCGTGTGCAGAATACGATGACTGACTTGCAGCCCGGAAGAAAATCCGTCGGATGCATGCCCTCAGGCGATTCATTAAAACGGTCGATCGAGGCTATGCCGACTTTATCCATTCGGGCTTCTGTCAGAACATAATCCTTGATCTTCTGGGTGATATCAGTGATCCTTGCTTCCGATGTCTCCAACTGTCCCATCCTAAACAGACACCTCTTTTCTGTGTTATTCCTCGTTCTTTTCAAATTCGTAGGTGCTCTGTGTTACGCAGGAAAAATGGAAGATCGGGCGATCCACTTTCTGAAGAAACAGAGGACCATGCTCCAGTCCGGCAGGAAGAAAGATCAGCGTGCTCTTTGTGATGACGTGCTTTTCCCCGCCAATGTAGAATATGATCTCTCCTCCGAGATTATTCTGATCTTTCGGATCTGAGCTGAAGAATGCAACGATCTCATCGGCCTCATGCACATGCGGTTTAAAGAACGCAACCGTTTTATCGTCTTCCTCGTTTATGAGATACATGTTCGGGCTGTGATACCAGGAAGCATTCAGCTGAAATGCGCCGGGTGTGGTATTTCCATCCATCCACAGGATACGCTTTGCATAGCGCTCGTAGTTCTTGATCGATTCCGGCGAGCCCTGCGGCATCGGAAGGATCAGTTTATTGAGAACATATTTCCCGTATTCCCCTTCATCATCGTAATATGCCTTATCATTTAAAATATCCATAATTCCTCCTTATGTTTTTTTCTGTTATTACCAATTTTTATAAGTATAGCACGTATGTTATAATCGACTCAACAAATTACAATTTGGGAAAAAGGAAAGGAGTTATTTTATGAGCGTAGAACAATTTCCGCATCTGTTCGAACCAATTCAGATCCGCGGACAATACTTCAAAAACAGGATGTTCGCAGCACCACAGGGTTATTATCTGATGCCTTCGGACTCTCATCCGAACGCTGATATGATTGCTTATTGGGAAGCAAAGGCCCGCGGTGGTTTTGCTTCCATCTGTGTGGGCGAT
>JAFZKG010000067.1 GCA_017553695.1 Lachnospiraceae bacterium | reverse complement strand
GGCGCAGACGAGATCGGTTTTGTGATGCCGGAAGGGATCAAACTGACCGCGCAGTATGCGTTTGATATGAGGGAGCAAAAAATACTGCCGACCAGTGATAACAATCCGTTCATCCTGACCGAAAATTATGAGAGCGGCGGCGCAGGCCTGATGGGAACCGTCTTTGCTTACAGTAAGGTGATCGAGACATTGGCAAACGGCGGTGTGACGAAAGACGGAAACCGCATTCTGGCAGAAGACTCGGTGAAGATGTTTATGCACGGAGTGACGACCGGCAGAGCGCAGGAAGAATTTGAATCCGGCGGCAAAGGCCCGACCTACAGTTATGGTCTGGGCGTGCGCGTGAAGAAGACCATGGAGACCGGACGGTCGCCGATCGGCGAATTCGGCTGGGATGGCGCAGCAGGCGCGTATGCGTTGATCGATCCGATCAATCACGTCAGCATCTTCTTCGCTCAGCATGTGCTCGGGTTCCTGCCGGTCTATCTGGAGATCCATCCGATGCTGCGTGATCTGGCTTACGAAGGACTGGGAATATGAGAAAAATCGAAAACAAGTGCATGCTCATCACCTATGCGGACAGCATGGGCGGCGACCTGAAGGCGCTCGAGCATGTGCTGGATACTTATTTTAAAGAGGAGATCGCAGGCGTGCATATCCTCCCGTTCTTCCCGTCCTCAGGGGACCGGGGATTTGCGGTGATCAATTATGATTCTGTAGATCCAGCGTTCGGAACGTGGGAAGACATCGACCGGCTGGCGGAAAAATATACGCTGGCGGCGGATTTCATGCTGAATCACATTTCCATTCGCGCAGAGGAATTTCAGGACTATATGGAAAAAGGCGATGCCTCCGCTTACCGGGATATGTTCATTCACTGGGATGAATTCTGGCCGGAAGGCAGGCCGAACGAAGAAGATCTGCGCGTGATGTATTCGCGGAAACCGGGTGGCCCGTGCCGTGAGTTTACTTTACATGACGGATCAAAAGTCAAACTCTGGTGTACTTTCTATGAAGAGCAGGTGGATATCGATCCATACAGCGAGGCAACGCAGGAATACTATCGCCGGAATCTGAGAAGGCTCGCGTCGCACGTGCCGATGATCCGCTTCGACGCGTTTGCGTATACGTCCAAAGTGCCTGGCACACCCTGCTTTTTTATCGAACCGCAGATCTGGGACATCCTGGACATCAGCATGGAACCGCTGAAAGAAACGGGCACTGCCATGCTGGCGGAGATTCACGAGGAATATCAGATTCAAAAGAAGCTGGAGGCGAAAGGGCACTATGTGTATGATTTCGCCCTGCCGCTTTTGCTGCTTCACGCTATTGAATTCAAACGCACAGATCGTTTGATCCATTGGCTTGAAATCTGTCCGCATCATCAGATCACGACACTGGATACACACGACGGCATCGGCGTGGTCGATGCGGCAGGCCTGATGACGGAAGAAGAAATGGATGAGATCTCCCAGTTGATCCTTGCGCGCTATCGGGAAGACTTTTCGAAGCAGCCGGAAGAACTGCAGAAACTCGATCCATTGACGGCGCAGATCATCAACGTGGATGGCAAGCAGAAAATCTATCAGCTGCCGGGCACATTTTTCTCGGATATGAATGAGGATGAAGACGCGTATCTTCTGGCGCGAGCGGTGCAGCTGTTTACGCCGGGCATCCCGCAGATCTATTATGTGGGGCTTCTGGCAGGGACGAATGATTTCGAAGGACTCGTCCACGGCGAAGGCGGACGGGATGTGAACCGCCATAATTTTACAGAAGAAGAGATCGCGGAACGGGTGAAGACGCCGCTCCTGCAGAAACTGATGGCGTTGATGCGGCTGCGGAATACATCATCTGCATTCGACGGAACCTTTTCCGTTTCTTATGGGCAAACGCCGATGGAACTTGTCCTGCGGTGGGAGAATGGAGAAGTGTTTGCGGAGCTGACAGCGGATTTTGATACGAAGAAGTTTGATGTGCGCGTTTCGGAGGAGAAAACAATATGATCAGAAAAGAATTTGAACGTACCTGCCCGGATCAGGTGGGGATCCCACCGACATCGCTTGAGTGGCTGCTGGATAAACTGGAAGAAGGCTGGACCGAACCGCATGGTCTGATGGTCATGAAGGATGACAAGATCATTGCCGAAGGCTGGTGGGCGCCGTATGCGCCGGGCATTCATCACGGGCTGCAGTCACATACGAAAACCTATGCAGCAACGGCCGTGGGGATTGCCATCCGGGAAGGGCTCTTACGCCTGGATGAGCGAGTAATCGATATTTTCCCGGACAAGGCGCCGGATGATCCTTCCGAAAACCTGAAACTATTGACCGTGCGAGATGTGCTCTGCATGGGGTGCGGCATGGAAACGATGCCGCCGAACGATTCGCAGGATTGGATCCGCGAATTTCTGGCAACTCCGGTTGTACACCGGCCGGGTACGGCGTTTATGTATAACTCTACCGGATCGACGCTGCTTGGCGCAATGGTGCGGGCAAAGACCGGTCTTGGGCTGCTCGATTATCTGAGACCGCGGCTGTTCGATAAGATCGGCATCGATGCGGACAACCTGAAATGCAGCTGCATGCCGGATGGCATGGAAATCGGCGGTGGCGGACTGTATGCCACCACGGAGGATAACCTGCGGTTGATGAAACTCTATCTGGATGGAGGTGTCTGGGACGGCGAGCGGATCCTGAATGAGGACTTTGTGAAGCTGGCGACTTCCCTGCAGAATCAATCTGCAACGGAGCGGGCCGTGAACCCGCCGGCGGAGGATAACTTCGTGGGCTACGGCTTCCAGATATGGATGTGCCGCCGCGAAGGTGTGTACCGCGCGGATGGCGCAATGGGCCAGTTTACCATCGTCTTTCCAAAATACAATATGATCCTGGCGATAACGGAAAATGCGTCCGGACCGACGGGCGGCGCGGTGCCGCAGAAAGTGCTGGATACGATCTGGCAGTGGTATGATCATCTGCCTGAGCCGGAAGAAGGCTGGCATGAAGATAAAGAAGCGGCAGAGCATCTGCAGAATCGGATGCGCATGCTGTCTTTGCCGACACCAAAGTATTCGAAGACCTCCGCAAAGCAGTCATTGTATGCCGGTACTTATGTGCAGAAAGAAGGCCGCCTGGCATTTAAAATGCTGGATTTCTTTGGAAGTAAGAATGACACAGAAAGCATTACAAAACTGAGCATTTCCTTTGGCACGAATTGTGTCACATTTACAGCCGTGGACGAGGGCGGAGCGGAACACACACTGGAAGCAGCCATGGATGGCTCCAGAAAAGAGACGTATCTTTCCGGATTTGCCGGCCGTGCACTGGCCTCTGCAGAATGGCTGAAAGAGGACCTTTTGGAAGTGAAGGTCCGTCTGGTTGAGACCTGCTATGAGATGGAGTTCGACTTTGCCTTCGACGGCAGCAAGCTTTCCACTGAGAGCGGCTGCAACCACTCCTTTATGTCGGAGCGGAAAGAGCGGGCTGTGTTTGAAAAAGAAGCGTAATTCATAGAATGTTCATCGTTTTCCAAATGGAAAGTAGTATAATCAAATAAGTGATAAAGTACTGTTCGTCCAATGAATCTTAGGACGGATGACTGGAAGAAAACCGAAAAGGAGAAATACTATGAACGATTTAAAAGAATCCTGGAAAGAGACCGGAAAAGGGCTGGGACATGCCTTCCGGGACCTTGGAAAAACGTTGATCAAATCAGCAGATGTTGCTGTGGATAAAGCAGAAGAGTGGGCACATAACGATGATGCCCAGCAAGCAGCTCAGCAGGCACAGGGAGGCGCCGAGCAGGCCGCAGCCGGCGCTGCACAGGCAGCAGATGCAGCAAGAGCCGCTACGCAGGTGGCAGCATGGGTCTGCCCGAACTGCGGCGTGACCGCAACCACCAAGTTCTGTCCGGAGTGTGGAACACCAAGACCGCTGTAAAAGAACGAACATCTCTGATCAAGGAGCATCATCATGAGAAAAACAAAGATCATTTGCACGATCGGGCCGGCAAGCGAAAGCGAGGAAGTGCTGACCGCGATGTGTAAGGCCGGCATGGATACTGCGCGGCTGAACTTTTCGCATGGCACACATGAGGAACATCTCCAAAAAATCCAGACACTGAAAAAAGTCAGGGAGAAACTGGGAATCCCGCTGCCGATCATGCTGGATACGAAAGGACCGGAGTACCGGCTCGGGACTTTTGAGAATCATAAGATCGAATTGAAAGAAGGTGATACGTTCATCCTGACCTCCGATCAGATCGTTGGGAATCAGGAACGTGTCAGCGTGAGTTATGACAAACTGCCACAGGAGCTGACAGCTGGCGAGAGGATCCTGATCAATGACGGTCTGGTGGAAGTGATCGTGAAAGAAATCGAAGGCAACGATATCATCTGTACGGTGAAGCAGGGCGGCGTGCTTTCCGACCGCAAGAGCATGAACTTCCCGGGGAAGATCATGAAGCACGAATACCTGAGTGAACAGGACAAGGCGGATCTGTTATTTGGCATTGAGAATGGTGTCGACTTTGTTGCAGCATCTTTCGTTTCCAATAAGCAGAATGCTTTGGATCTGCGCAAGTTCCTGAATGATCACGGTGGCAGAGAGATATCGATCATTGCAAAGATTGAAAACCCGGACGGCGTGAAAAATCTGGATGAGATCTGCGAAGTGGTTGGCGGCGTCATGGTGGCCAGAGGAGACCTCGGCGTGGAGATTCCGTTTGAGGAAGTGCCGGCGGTGCAGAAGATGATGACGTCCAAATGCCGTATTAGGGGCAAGCGTGTGGTAACTGCGACGGAGATGCTGGAGTCCATGATCGAGAATCCACGTCCGACCCGTGCGGAGGCTTCCGACGTAGCAAATGCCGTTTATGAAGGGACATCCGCAATTATGTTGAGCGGCGAGACCGCCAGCGGCGCACATCCGGTGGAAGCCGTGGCTACGATGGCAAAGATCGCGGAATACACGGAGAGCAAGATCGATTATGAAAAACTGTTTGCGACGACGGAGTATGAGATCAGCAGCAATCTGGACGCAATCTCCCATGCGGTCTGCTCGATGGCAGTGGATGTTGGCGCCAAGGCGATTGTTGTCAATTCCCTTACCGGCATTACTGCCCGTATGGTGAGCCGGTTCCGCTGTCCGGCCGATATCATCGGTACGACGACAGATGTCAGGACCTGGCGTCGCCTGAAACTGAGCTGGGGCGTGACGCCTGTTCTGAATGATAAATATGATTCACAGGAGCGGATGTTTGAAGAAGGATTGAGAGATGCAATCGAGATCCTGAACCTGAAGGCAGGAGATAAAGTCGTGCTGACCGGCGGCGACATCAACGGATCGCCGGGTAATACCGATACGATCAAAGTCGTGACCGTATCAGAAGCGCAGACGGTGATCGTATAGCGTTCCGCAGAGGAATATTGATAATGAAATAAAAAACTGCCGCATAGGATGCGGCAGTTTTTGCATGAGAATCAATTATCAGTCGGTGTAATTATCAAAGTATCCCTGAATATATACAAATGGAGTACCTTTGTCGCCGGACCCGCTGGTCAGGTCGCATAAGGATCCGAGCAGGTCGGTCAGCTGACGCGGTGTGGTGCCCTGAGTTGCCATCTGGCCTTTCAGGTTGGCATCCTTTTCTTTGAT
>JAFZKG010000066.1 GCA_017553695.1 Lachnospiraceae bacterium | reverse complement strand
TTCAAAGATCTTGTTATCTTTCCAGAACTGTTCGACCTTTTTTTCTCTCGTTACAAAATCCAGGTTGGTATTTACTTTGTCGTACATGTTTCCTCCTTACCCGCAGGCTTTCTCGTCACCGGCGGGATGTATTATTTGCGCCTCGCGCTTTTTCTCATTCAATGCTGTGCGCTTTATCAAGCAGCCCCTGTTTGATGCCGTATAATTTCTCGGACAGGTCGACGTAGACCTTGCTCGGGTTGACCAGACGTCTTGTCTCTTCCCACAGTGTATCCAGTTCCTGCGCGCAGGTCTTGGTGATTTCGGCCACGCTTGGGCTGTCGTATACGCAGACACCCTTGTCGAAGACTTTGACCAGCACTTCTCTTAAGGTGAACGTGCCGGCTTTGACCAGTGTCTTCTTCCATGTGGACAGCTGATCGAACAGCAGGATGTCCTGATCCTCGGTGAAGACTTCCTCATCCAGTGTGATCAGATCGCCGATGATCTTGCCGGTCTCTTTGCTGTAAATCCGGTAGATCTTCTTGTTGCCCGGGTTCGTGATCTTTTCGATGTTCTCGGACACTTTGATCTTCGGTGTGAACTCGCCGGTCTTGCTGTCGCGCATTGCCACCAGTTTATAGACACCGCCGAAGGACGGCCAGTCTTTCGAGGTGATCATGTTGGTGCCGACACCCCAGGATGTGATCTGTGCGCCCTGGCTCTTCAGGGAGAAGATCAGGTTCTCATCCAGATCGGAGGAGGCGGAAATGACAGCGTCCGGATATCCTGCGTCGTCCAGCATCTTCCTTGCTTTCTTGGACAGGTATGCCAAGTCGCCGGAATCCAGACGGATACCATAGAAGTTGGACTTGATGCCTTTTGCCTTCATCTCGTCAAATACGCGGATTGCATTCGGAACGCCCGAGTTCAGCGTATCGTAGGTATCGACCAGAAGGATGCAGGCATTCGGATATAATTCTGCATAAGTCTTGAATGCGGTGTACTCATCCGGGAAGCTCATGACCCAGCTGTGTGCGTGCGTGCCCTTGACTGCCACGTCGAACATCTGGCCGGTCAGCACGTTAGAGGTACCGACGCATCCTGCGATACAGGCTGCTCTTGCGCCGTAGATGCCGGCGTCCGGTCCCTGTGCTCTTCTTAAACCGAATTCCATTACGCCGCCACCAGCTGCATAGACCACACGGCTTGCCTTTGTTGCGATCAGGCTCTGATGGTTCACGATGTTCAGGATCGCTGCCTCCAGAAGCTGTGCCTCCATGATCGGCGCCACAACTTTTACCAGCGGCTCATACGGGAAGACAACGGTGCCTTCCGGAACAGCGTAGATATCGCCAGTGAAATGCCAGGAGCTTAAATAGTTGATGAAGTCTTCTTCAAACAGATTAAGGCTCCGCAGGTACTGAATGTCATCGTAGGAGAAGTTCAGGTTCTTGATATAATCGATCACCTGCTCTAATCCACAGCAGATCGCATAGCCGCCTTCGCACGGATTCTTTCTATAGAATGCATCGAAGACAACGGTCTCGGTGTTGCCGTATTTGAAATATCCCTGCATCATGGTCAGTTCATACAGGTCTGTTAATAAGGTAAGATTTCTTTTGTCCATTTTTCCCTTCTTTCCGGCCGATCAACATATTTCAGGCCATTATCCGTTGTATTATAGCACAATTCGTATACTTTACGAAACAAAAATAAAATGTTACTATCTTTGGCGGGAGAAACGATGTTTCCCCGGGAGAGTTGATATATGGAAATGAAAAATTCTGAAGATATAAGAAACCTGCCGGTCGGCGTTTTTGATTCCGGTGTCGGCGGCCTGACGGTCGCCCGCGAGATCTTCCGGAATCTGCCGAACGAAAAGATCATCTATTTTGGAGATACGGCAAGAGTCCCTTATGGAAATAAAACCAAGGAGACCATCATCCGCTACTCAAAGCAGATCGCAAACTTTCTGCTGTCACAGGGCGTGAAGGCCATTGTTGTCGCGTGCAATACTGCCAGTGCTCTGGCGCTGAACGAATTAAAGGATTCCATTGATGTCCCGGTGATCGGTGTGGTGGAACCTGGCGCCCGCGCAGCAGCTGCCGCTACGAAAAACGGCCGCATCGGCGTGATCGGCACGGAAGGTACCATCAGCAGCGGCCTGTACAGCGAGTTCATCCGGAAGATCCGTCCGGACTGCCAGATCTTCGGGCAGCCGTGTCCTCTTTTTGTGAGCCTGGTGGAAGAAGGCATGATCGATGACGAGGTGACGATCACGATGATCCACCGTTATCTGGATCATATGATCGAGAATGATGATATCGACACGCTGATCCTCGGCTGCACGCACTACCCGCTCCTGCGGACGGTTATCGCGCGCGAGATCGGCGACGCCGTCACACTTGTGAACCCGGCATATGAAACCGCGAACGCGCTGAAGGCGCTTCTGGAACACAAGGATCTGTCAAACGATACATCTTTTGACCTTTCAGATCATAGTTTCTTCGTCAGTGACGGCGCCCTGAAATTCCAGCAGTTCGCAAGCAGCGTCCTGGAACTGGACATCCAAAACACGAAACTGAAGATATTGGAGTGAGCCGGCATCAGCTCCAGCTTTGTACCAGATCCATGATGCGCGGATCCCGCAGTAGGTGCATCCACACGGTATAAGTCGCTTTATAGAAAGAATCGTGGATCGGAAGGTTCTGCTCGATGATCGGGCAGGTGTATGGCAGTTCTTCATCCTCCCAGATCAATTCCAGCACGCCGTTCTCATCGATCACCGGCTTCAGTGGAAATGTGCGGCACTGAAGTGGGCGCCACTTACGCGGACAGACAGGCGGCGTCTTGCAATTCACGAAATAAACAGGCCCGGTCCAGGATTCCGGGAATTCGATCTCTGCAGGATCCTGCAGTTCCCATGTCAGCCAGTCCTCTTCTTTCTCCGACTCGCGCAAAAGCAGATGCTCCCCCGGGAACAGATAGATGCCCATGTCCTTTGTGCTACCTTTGCAGATGCAGCAGGCGCTGTCGCAAAGTGTGCCGCAGTCATAGGTCTCGGTCTCGACATGATTCAGCAGGCGGTAGATGGCCTTCCATTTCCGGATATCATCCATTGGATAAACCGGTACCGCTTCCACATGCCCGCATACCCAGCCGGCCAAACGATTCGCGCGTTTCAGACATTCGTCAATGGAACAACCATTCAGATAATGGACCAGAAAAGCTGCGGAGAACGCATCCCCTGCGCCGACGGTCGAGACCACTTCGCAATTTGGCTTCTCTGATCTTGTGATCTTTCCACCACGCTCATAAACCATTGCCCCGTCCCGGTCCATCGTCACCAGGATCATTTTCAGATTGCCATATTTTTTGAGGAGTGTTTTGCAGATGACCGGCAGATCGCCCGGAATCTGCAGCACCCCGATCTCTTCCCGGGAGATCTTCAAAATCGTAGCCGCGCGGATCGACTCCTCGATCAGTTCATCGCTGTAGTAATGCTGGCGGATATTGATATCTAAAAAGATCTCGTCATATTGCTGACCGTCGCCAAAAAGCAGTTTCCGCAGCGTTGCCCGGGATTCCTCTCCCCGCTGCGCCAGCGTTCCGAAATAAAAAGCCGTCGAAGTATCAGTCAGATCTTCCGGCAACGGGATGTGATCATAAGCCATATCCCCGGAAAGATCATACGAAGGAATATCGTTTTCCAATGTGACCATGCATCTTCCGGTCGGAAAATCCACGCGGGCAATACCATCGGTCGGAAGATTCATCCGCGTGCAGGCTAAAAGCGCTTCGTCCCCGAGTGCATCTTTTCCGACAGCAGAAAGAAGGCGGACATCCGCCCCCTCCCGTGCGGCATGCGCGGCGAAATTAAACGGCGCGCCGCCAATCTTCTTTTCATTATTGAAAACATCCCAGAGGATCTCCCCGAAAACGGTCAGTTTCATTTTCGCAAGCCCTGTCCTGTACGATCTGTAAATCACATTTCCGGATAACGGTCGGAACGTTTCAGATACTCCAGACCCATTTCATCCAGTTTCGTTAATCCATCGTGGCCTTTTGGCCCTTCTTTGGTGATCTCCATCCAGCCGTAATTATCCCTGCTTTCCGGCCAGAGCGGCAGCGGATTCCCATTTGAGTCCATGCCGTTCGGATCTCCGGTCGCGATGAAGTTTGCCCAGTAGGAACTCATCTGCTCAGCCAGTTCGAAATCGACCGGCTCCCATGGACGGCAGGCCGGAATATTCTCCCGCAGCGATGCGAAGGTGTACCAGAGTTCTGCGGAATGCCACGCCAGCTGCAGATCAGTATCGCGGACCGTGCCGCGTTCTTCCGGCAGGCACGGCGGAAAGTGTCCGAAATTATAGGACCAGTTGCGCGTGTCCGGAGCAGTCTTTGCACGGTAAGCGCCGAAATAACGGTCGACCATCGTAAGCCCGAGCCCGTTTCCGCAAATCTGGCTTGCCAGCACACGGCTCTTGAAATCGGCGTCTTCATCCGTGACCGGCCAGAGTGATTTGAAATCATATTTATCATACAGATCGCCCAGACGGTCTTTCATTACCTCATAGAATTCTTCCGCGGTCTCGAATTTTTGTGTCGGACCGATGGCGAACTGATTGCGGACCGTGCATTCTCCAACGTTAACACCATTGAGGTAATCCACGTGCGTGCCGAATTCATCCATGTTCAGCGCACCGGAAACGTGTGCGACATATTCGCCGTCGCAGACCATCGAGCCCGGAACAGAACCCGGTCCGAAGCCGAACTTCAGCCCCGTCTTTAATTTGAAAAATTTGAATGCCGGGACTTTACGCAATTCCTCCGGCGTGATATCCGGATCGAGATCGATGTTTTTCAGATATTCGATATTATTTTTATAGGCGGTCTCCAATGGCACGTAATCGCCGCGGACCCAGGCCAGACCGGACTGATTGATACAGCGCCTGATCTTTCCCTGCGTCTTCGGGGAGGTTGCGAGCGCGGTGGATTTTCCTGTGCCGCCGGACTGTCCGCCGACGGTGATGTTGTCCGGATCGCCGCCGAAATTGGTGATATTCTCGCGCACCCAATCCAGTGCTTTGATCTCATCCATCAAACCGTAGTTGCCGCTGATGCCGCCCTGCTCAGCAGAGAGCTGCGGCAGTGCAAGATAGCCGAAGACGTTGAGCCGCTGAGCGACGCTTACGACTACGATGCCTTTACGGGCGAGTTCGGATGGATCGAATTCGATCTCCGTGTAGTAGCCGCCAGACAGGCCGCCGCCGTGAAACCACATATAGACCGGCCGGCGTTCCGTATCGTCAGCCGCGCCGGTAGTGATAGAAAGATAGAGGCAGTCCTCGCTCATCGGAGGCGTGCCCAGGTAATAGAAGTCGCTGAACCACGGTTCCCTTGTCAGACCTTCTCCGGTCTCCTGCATCGGGCGTGGCCCTCCCAGGGAGGCGTCCAGTTCGCCGATCCATGGTTCCGGATCCACCGGCGGCCGGAAACGCAGGTCGCCAATCGGCGGTGCCGCATAAGGGACTGATCGAAATGTCGTAATGCCGGTGTACTTCCCGGAAAGTTCAATTCCGCGTACAACGCCAAATTTCGTCTGTGCTTTTTTGATCATAGGAGCCTCCTCTCTCAGCCGGGACCGACTAAGGCTGCCGCATTTGCGGCAGCCTTTTCATCGCACTAATTTTATTATCTTAATTAATAGTTTTCTGCATTAATCTCGAAGTATGCCTGCGGATGAGCGCAAACCGGGCAGATGTCCGGTGCTTTTGTTCCAACAACGATGTGGCCGCAGTTCCGGCACTCCCAGATCTTCACTTCGCTCTTTTCAAATACCTGTGCCGTCTCGACATTCTGCAGAAGCGCACGGTAGCGCTCCTCGTGATGCTTCTCGATCGCTGCGACCTGGCGGAATTTTTCAGCAAGCTCCGGAAATCCTTCCTCTTCTGCCGTCTTTGCGAAACCTTCATACATATCGGTCCACTCGTAGTTCTCGCCATCAGCGGCTGCCTTCAGGTTCTCTGCTGTATCACCGATGCCGTTCAGCTCTTTGAACCACATCTTCGCATGTTCTTTCTCGTTGTTCGCAGTCTTCTCAAAAAGCGCAGCTATCTGCTCATAGCCATCCTTCTTTGCCTTGGAAGCAAAATATGTATATTTATTTCTTGCCTGGGATTCGCCGGCAAATGCTGCTTCCAGATTTTTTTCGGTCTGTGTTCCTGCATACGGGTTACTCATGATCAATTCTCCTTTCATATTGCCTTATTTCAGCATTGCCTCGATTTCTTCCTTCGGACGATATCCGATGGACGTGCTTGCAATCTGGCCGCCTTTGAACAGAATCAAAGTCGGAATACTGGAAATCCCATATTTTCCTGCCAGAGCCGGCTCCTCATCTACATTCACTTTGCCGACCTTGATCTTTCCATCATATTCCTTCGCGATCTCCTCGATGACCGGCGCCAGCATTCTGCACGGGCCGCACCAGGATGCCCAGAAGTCCACCAGGACTGGCTGCTCACTTTTTAAAACCTCGCTGTCAAAATTCATATCTGTCAATACGATCTCTGCCATATGTTACTCCTTTCTATCTTTTGATTCTGCCGTTTCCGGTAACTGACTGCCGGAAGCCGGACGTATTCGTTTCCTGTCAGATGAATATATCACACGTGTGTGTTTTATCCATGAACGCTGCAGCGGCTTAATAATCCTCAATGCCGCCCAGTCCGTATTCATGGTACTCGATCAGCTGATATGTGTTATGTCCGTTATATGTTTTCGGATATACATACGCGTATCCGTTTCCGATATTCAAAAGGTCCTGGTCGGCTTCTGCCGCTGCCAGCGTCAGCCGGTACTGCGCATCTGTCACTGTCAGGCCGCCTACCATATCATAATCCAACCGGGCATAGCGGCGGAATGCCATCTCCAGATGTCCGTCCGGAAAACTCAGGATCTTATAGACGACTGCAAAATCTGTGAATGTTGCTCCGTCAGCTGCCGGATAATAGAATTTACCATCTTTATAATATGGACCGTCGTAGACATATCCCTCGAAAGAATAGGTTGGTGCCGGCAGATCGATATAATCTGACGCGCTCAGCGTCAGTCCAAAAAAGCGGTCTGCAACTGTCTGTACGTAATCAAGGGTGATCACCTCGTACAGGTCGTCATAGGAGATCGCTCCATACTCATTGATCTTCGCAAACCGATGGACGAAATCAATGACCTGTTCGCCGCTATATGTGTAAATATTGAAATCCGTGAAGCTGTACTGTTCCGCAAAGTTGCTGAGAAAGATGTTCGCCTCATACTGCGTCCCCGTGTCGAGCGTCAGTTCTTTCTCCGCGGTGCTGTTCCCGGCTGATGTGACCACCTCCGTTGGAACTTCTTTTGTCGTTGCTTCCTGCGCGGTCACTTCCTGCGTGGTCGGCTCCGTTGCTGCTTCCTTTGTCGTTGTCTCCTGCGTCGTCACTTCCTGTGTTGTCGGCTGCGCAGTGGTTTCCTTTTCCTTGCCGCCGCCCAGTAATTTAAATAATCTGGACAGACCACATCCACATAGCATTGCGCAGACCAGGATCAGAATTAATATGACGCTTAATAGACGAATCCTTTTTTTCATAACCATTCTCCCTTTTTATTTCAAAGCCAAAGCACTTCGCATCAAGCGTTTTCATTTCTCTGTTCTGATTATAATATATTCATCTTTTTATCACAATTGCGGTATATCCTTTTTTCATTCCAAATGAAATGTCAGGGAGGTAAGACAATGAAAAAGATCATAACCATTCTTCTCATCGGCGCGCTTGGTTCTGCGCTGCTTTTGGCAGGATGCGGAAATAAGAATACCGGGACGGATCAGCCGGAGGTTCCGGATGCATCTGCAGCAAGTGAGCCGGAAAGCAACCCGGGCGGAATGATCCTCGGCGGATGGACCGTTTCCGCTGATGCGGCATCCACGCTCACCGATGAAGAAAAAGAAACATTAGAGAAAGCGCTGGAAGGACTGGTCGGCGCAACATATGAGCCGGTGGCAATCCTTGCTACGCAGCTGGTGGCAGGCACGAACTATGCATATCTCTGCACTACCACGCCGGTCGTTCCGGATGCCGTGCCGCACTGGACAGTCGCGGTCGTATATAAAGACCTGCAGGGAAATGTTTCTCTTACGAATGTGGCAGACCTGGATCTGGCAGATGTGAAGATCCTGGAGCAGACCGATACTTCCGAAGCGGTCGGCGCATGGGCAATTACCGAGCCATCCGGCAAAGCCGTCATGCTTCCTTCCGAAGAAGCACAGGCTGCATTTGATAAAGCGGCGGAAGCTTATGTCGGTGTCAGTTTCCAGCCGATCGCACTCCTTGGAACGCAGATCGTAGCAGGCACGAATTATAAGATCCTTTGCTACGGCACGCCTTCCACAAGCGATCCGTTCACTTCTTTATATGTAATAGATGTATATGCAGACCTGCAGGGAAATGCAGAGATTACAAACGCAGATCAACTGGACCTGCTGGCATATGTTACCCCGCCAATTGAGTAAATAATCTATTTGCGCGACTGCGCTGTGAATGCTTTCAATGCACTGATAAAGTGGACCGGTGATTCCAGGATGCAGACATGCCCGCCTGGAATCACGGCCTCCACATAGAATCCACCCTTATCTTTATATTGTTCAAAGAAGTACCGCGTCTGCCTGATCATCGGCTGCGGCGGATAATCATCCTCGCCTGGGTAACCCGGCACCAGGCCGATCTTTCCCAGATAAGCAAAATCCATCATCGACTCATCACTGACGATCTGATCGCAGTCACCATGGATCCAAAGTACCTCCGGTTTTTTCTCCATATCTAAAAATGCTTCCAGGTTGCCGTACTTCGGGGTCATCGTATTCAGTACGCCTTTATCACCGGCGACCACGAACGGCCATCTGGCACAGGTGTCAAAATCGCCCGGATAATAATCCATCCCGATCTTCATCTGCGAAGTGGCATCAATAAAACGGTTCTCCCACTCCATACTCATGCGAAAATCAGAACTGAATAAATAGCGATGAAGGAGATCGCGCAGTATGACGCGGCTCCCCATGCTGGTCGGCAATAGCATGGCCGGATTCGCGATGCCCCCGCCGGACCCTAATCCCAGCGGCATATATGGCGTTCCCTTTTCATCCATCGTTCCGCCAAAACCATATGGCGAACCAGGTGCCACCAGCACCAGCTTGTCCACCATCTTCCCATGATCGATCACAAACTGCATCGCGATGTCGCCGCCCATGGACCATCCCAGGAGCGTAAACTTTTTCCAACCGATCGCCTGACAGAATGCAAAGACGTCATCGCTCCAGTCACGGTATCCGCGCTTTGCGTCGACCGGCAGCGGCTCTGTATTGCCGAAACAGCGCAGATCCGGAATGGCGATGTCATAGTCTTTTTCCAGATATGGCGCCAGTGGCATAAAAAAAACCGAGGAGGAAAGGTTGCCGTGTAATACAAGCAGTTTCTTTTTGTTTCCTTCTCCCACCCGGTAGTATGCTGTCTTTATGCGTTCTGTCTCAATGATCTGTTGTTTGTACTGTTCCATTTATCTTATCCTGCTTTTTGTTATCGTTTTTATTCTAAAGATTCTCCTGCAGGTTGCAACAGTTTTTTATGTGAATGACCTGATACAAAAATTGAAAGGTTTTTTCGAAAAACTGTCGACATGTAAAAAAATCGAAAAGTTTTTTATGAAAAATTACTAAAAACTTTAAATTTTTGTCAACAGATCGCAAATATCTGTTGTTTTATAGTCATTTCCGAAAGAATAGTCTGTTGTTTTTTTGAAAAACTCATATTAAGATTAGGTATAAAGTTGGGCGGATGTCGCCCGTTTGATTAAGTCGCGTTATAAATCAGAAACAAGCACCTTGCTACATGCAAAATATTTTAGGAGGAACAACTATGAGAACAATTGACACGATTCAGGTTGGCGATTCCGCATCATTCACCAAGACGGTTACTGAAACAGATATCATTCTTTACGCAGGAATCAGTGGTGACATGAATCCGGCACACATCAATGCAGAAGCTGCAAAAGAAGGCATGTTCGGACAGCGCATCGCACACGGTATGCTCTCCGCAGGATTTATCTCCTGTGTACTGGGAATGCATCTTCCGGGACCTGGCACGATCTATCTGGGACAGGAACTCAAATTCGTGAAGCCGGTTTTCATCGGTGATACGGTTACCGCTACCGCAACTGTCACAGAGCGCATCGAAGAAAAGAACAGACTGATCCTTGACACAACCGTTACCAACCAGAATGGTGATGTTGTGATCAAAGGAACCGCAACAGTCATGCCGCCAAAAGCAAACTAACCCGCAGGTTTTATTTATTAAATTAGGAGGAAACAAATCATGAGCAACAATCCGTTTATGGATTATCAGGAGCAGTTTTTCAAACTGTGGAATGACAACATGGATCAGATGCTGGAAAGCGATGCATACAAAGCACTCGCTAAGAACATCCCTGGTGCTGAAATGTACACCAAGGCAATGGAAGCAATGGTTCCAAACGTAGAGAACTATTGGAAGACCATGGCATCTTCCATGCCAAGCGTCTCCGCTATGAATCCTGTCATGGATTACTGGAAAGACTTTGCTGACAAAATGCCGGGTATGGACTATTTCAAGAACATGCCAAGCGCAAGCCAGATGATGGACTATTGGAAGCAGTTCGCAGACATGAGCAAGATGATGGACTACTGGAAACAGTTCGCAGACATGAACCAGATGATGGAAAGCTGGAAAAAGTTCACCAATGC
>JAFZKG010000065.1 GCA_017553695.1 Lachnospiraceae bacterium | reverse complement strand
TTCGGGTAGTGCGGTCAAACCTCCTATTTTTCAACGTTTTCGGCCCTCACCCGTATCGTTCGAACCCCTGATGGTGTACCAAAACAGGGAATTCCAAGGGATTCCCTATTTTATTGTATTTCTGCACCGCTTCACTGAGAACCTGATTTTTCCGCAGTATATATTTCGTAATTGTTTTCTTCTTCTGCTTCCGATCACCGCTTTTCTGGAAACTGGGAAAGGTGGAAGGATATCCGCTGACGGAAAGGTCAGCATATGGAATCAGATAACCACACTTCTTACAGCTCTCTCGGCGTTGTCCCGTAATAATCCCGGAACGCCTTATAAAAGTTGCTCGTGTTGGAGTAACCCAGCATCTCTGAGATCTCCTCAACAGACAGGGAGGTTCCCTTCAGAAGGATGGATGCCCGGTCCATGCGTGTTTCCAGCAGGATCTCGGAAAAGGTCCTGCCGGTCTCTCTGTGAAGCAGATAGGAAATGTAATTTGGATGATAGGAAAAGCGGGCTGACAGTTCCTTTAGCGTGACTGATTCCGGATGAGACCGGATGTACTGAACGATATCCTCTGAGACCGTAGTGTCTGATGTACGGATCTTTTCGAGCCGGTACCGTCTGGCAATGTGCATGAACAGAGCCAGAACCATAGGTTTGAGAATCAGCTGGGTGTCGTTCTTTTTGTCGGCATATTCGATAGCCATCATTTCGAGCAGCGTCCGGACGGGAGAACTCTTCTCAAAAGAAAGATGGATGAATTCGTCAGAGAACTGATTGGTGTGGGGATCCAGAAAGAACCGGAACATATCCGGATCCATGGAGAGGGCCGGCAGATACTCCCGGAAGAATGCCTCCTTCTTGATATGTACGCCGATCATAATGATGTCGTCATCTGCGCTGTCGCCTTTGAGCGCATATCCGCTGAACGGCTGACCGATGTAGCAGTCGCCTTCATGAACAGTGATCAGATTATCGAACTTGGCACTCAGGGCATTGTAATCCTGATGATAGGCATAGTCGATAAAAAAGAAATCCTGACGATGAAACGGCTCACTGATGTGCCTGCCCTTGAAGACCACGATCATGATATCTTCCTCAGGGTCGCCTTGCCACTGGGACATCTTGTCCGGTGTTCCGTCCAGATCAAAATCACGAAATTCCCAGTTCAGATGCGACCAGTCGTGTCCAAGTTTATTGAGAGCAAGTTCGAGCAATCTGTTCATAACGACATCCTCCGTGGAACGATTCTGTTCTGATCATAACAGATGATATTAAAATATACCAGTATATTCATTAAGATTTAGCGTTTTCGCAGAAATAAACATTGGTTAACATATGGACAAAGAACAGAAGAAAAACCCCGAGATTATTTCGGGGAAAGACGATCAGGAGGAAAAGCAATGAAAAAGAAAGTTCAGAATACAGCACTCTGTGTCCAGCCGATCCCAAAAGCGCTGGTGTCATGCAGAGACAGGCAGGGAAGAAACAACGCTCTGGTAGTAGGCTTTGCAGCCAATGCCAGCCTGGATCCCGCCATGGTGATGATAGGGATAGTACCATCCAGATATTCTCATCACATGGTGAAGGAAAGCGGATGCTTCGTCATCAATCTTCCGAAAAAGGGCTATGAAAAGGAGTATGGATATCTTGGCTCAAAGTCCGGACGTGACGAAGATAAATTCGCAGTGATGGATATACAGTGGGAGGACGCAGAATACGTGGACGCACCGATCCTCACGGATTGCCCGGTCAGTATCGAGTGCAGCGTGATCGAGAGCATTATGCCGGGTACACATGAACTGTTTATTGGAAAAGTAGAAGCGCTACATGTCGATGAAGAATATCTTGATGATAACGGCACGATCCTCTGGGACATGATGAATCTGATGTGATTCGTGGGAAGGATGTTGATCATGATCAAATGTTTTGAAAAAGCAACAAAGAAAACAATCATACTTGCGATTCTTTGCATTTCCGTTCTGCTACTTCTTGGAGCCTGCGGAGAGAACAGCGGAGGATCTGAAGATGCCACAGATGAAACGACTGCGGCGACAGAGGAACAAACAACAACAGAAGTTGCAGCCCAAGTTAGCGACACGCTGGTGGTCTACTTCTCACATACGGGCAATACAAAGGCAGTAGCAGAGAAACTGCACGAGTTTGTCGGCGGCGACCTGATCGAGATCGAGCCTGTCAACGCATATCCGGAAGGTTACGATGCCGCGCTGGATCCGGCGAAGCAGGAGCAGCGTGAAAATGCCCGCCCTGAGATCAAAGGAACCATCGAGCATTTCGATTCCTATGAGACCATTTATCTGGGTTATCCTATCTGGTGGGGCACGACGCCTATGATCATCAATACATTTCTGGAATCCTATGACTTTTCAGGAAAGACCGTGGTGCCCTTTGCGACAAGCGGAGGAACAGGGATAGCACAGAGCATAGAAGATATACGCAGCGAAGTGCCGGATGCTGATGTCAGAGACGGTCTCCTCGTAAGGGATAATGATGAAATCGAGCCATGGCTTAAGAACCTCGGATTAATCGAATGATGAGAGGCGCAATACATTATAGCATCGTTATACTGCTGATTTTTCTCTGCGGAAGCGGGATGTCAGTCAGCAGGACAGAAAGCCTTCTGCACGAGTGGTGCGGGATCTTTCTGTTTCTGTGCATCCTGCTGCATCTCATAGGAAACAGAAAATGGTTTACGCAGATGACCCGTGGCAGATACAATGCCGTGAGATGCGTGATTACAGTCACGGATCTGCTGATGCTCGTGATGATTATATTGATCGCCATCAGCAGCGTGACCATATCCGGATACATCTTCGCACCGCTTGGTCTGGGTGGTGCGGCATGGGGAAGGATGATTCACTTTGCAGCGACTGCATGGCTGCTGGTACTGACAGGATTCCACTGCGGGATGCATATGAAGATCGAAAAGAGAAATGTGTTTCTGTATCTTGCAGGCGCAGGGGGAGTGATTGCGTTCATAATCTGCAGATTTTACGAAAGACTGCTGCTATTGAACGCGTTCGCATATACACCTGATCTGCCATCCTGGACGGTCTATCTGCTGCACGCGTTGATGTTTGCAGCATTCACCATGATCGGAAGTGAGTGTAGACGTTTTGCAGCAAAGGAAAGGAGCGACACATGAAACAGGGAAAGATTCAGAGGGCATTTACCTATCTGGAGTCCGGTTCCGTGCTTCTGGTTACAACAAACGATGGAACCGCCGACAATGTGATGACGATCTCATGGCAGATGGTGATGGATTTCACCCCGCGTATTGCAATATCCACTGGAGCCTGGAACGAATCGTTTGAGACAATACTAAAAAACAAAGAATGCTGCCTTTGCATCCCGCATTTTGGCATGCTGGATCAGGTCGTCGGAATTGGTACTGTCCACGGCTCGGAATGTGACAAGTTTGAACAGTTCGGGCTTCAAAAGAAAAAAGCCGGACAGGTGAAAGCACCATTGATTTCCGATTGCATCGCGGCAATAGAGTGCAAATTGGAGGACTATGTTGAGGAACATGGACTTCTGATTCTTAGGGGAGTCAGACTTTGGGAGAACCCGGACGCTTCAGACTGTCGTGTGATCCATGCAAATGGTGATGGGACATTTTTCGCGGACGGTGAGTTCAGGAATCTGCGGGAGAAGATGAGACAGTGGGTTCCGGAAGGTTCGGAACACTATGATGTATAGTAGAAAGGTTGTAGTAATCACTAAAAGATTAACAGATGCAATGCAGTCATTTGGGTAGTTTCCTGGGTAGGCCAGTTCGGGTAGTGCGGTCAAACCTCCTATTTTTCAACGTTTTCGGCCCTCACCCGTATCGTTCGAACCCCTGATGGTGTACCAACGTGGTGAGGCTCAAAGAGTCTCACCTTTTTTATTGCTGTTTCTCGCCGAACCAGCATCAAAATCCAACACTGCATCGGATATTGATGGTTGCTTTTGCT
>JAFZKG010000064.1 GCA_017553695.1 Lachnospiraceae bacterium | reverse complement strand
GGCATTTCCAGGACTTCTTCCTGGTTGGAATAACTCATTCGGATTCCCTTGCCGTATTTTATGGGACGAATTCTGTTTTTCTCCATTAACGCAATCTCTCCTTTGATCTAATATTCCGTGGTCACTTTTCAAAACGTTGATTTTTCAAGGTTTTTCGGCATTTTTCTGCGATTTCTCTCTCTTCCGCAGAAAGCCGGTTTTCCTAAAAATTTGCGCGCAAAAAGGCCACTTCTCCACAATAGTGCAGGATATAGTGTACAACAAGCGTTCCTGCGTGTCAAACACTTTTTTTACTTTTTCGGAGGGTGCTTTTTTCGACAGATCGTCGCCGGCCGTTGAAAAACATTTCTTCTTATTATTGACTATTTTCGCAAAAAGTTTTACCATTTCAAAATATTGTGACAGGTTGCGTCATGGGGATGATTGCAAAGATCTTACCTGTCACGGAGGTGTGAAATGAATAACAACAGAGAACATCTGGGAAGCCGTCTCGGCTTCATTTTACTGAGTGCGGGCTGTGCCATCGGCTGCGGCAATGTCTGGAAGTTTCCGTATCTGACCGGACAGAATGGCGGCGGCGCGTTTGTTCTTATCTATTTTATCTTCCTGATCATTCTGGGTATTCCGGTCATGACGATGGAGTTTTCCATTGGCCGTGGCAGCCAGAAGAGTCCTGTCAAGATGCTGACTACCCTGCAGGGCAAGAAACAGCACTGGGGCTGGGCTTCTCCGCTTGCTTTTATCGGCAATGTCGTCCTGATGATGTTTTATACCTGTGTGGCAGGCTGGTTCCTGAAATACTTTGTCGGTTTTGTTTCCGGCGAGTATGCCGGTCTGACTGCAGATCAGTCCGGAGCGGCTTTCGGTGCCATGATCTCGAACCCTGGCCAGCAGATCCTCTTTACTGTCATCATCTGTGTGATCGGTTTCCTGATCTGCTCCTTCAGCCTGAACAAAGGTCTGGAGCAGGTGACCAAATACATGATGCTGGTCTTGTTCTTGCTGATGATCATCCTGGTGATCCATTCCTTTACGCTGTCCGGCGCAAAGGAAGGCCTTACCTTCTACCTGCTTCCTGACTTCACTAAGATCACCTGGGGCACCGTAAATGCAGCCATGAACCAGGCCTTCTTTACCCTGAGCTTAGGTATCGGTTCCATGGCAATCTTCGGCAGCTACCTGAATAAGGAACGTTCCCTGATGGGCGAATCCGTCAACGTCATCATCCTTGATACAATCGTTGCTATCATGGCAGGCCTGATCATCTTCCCGGCATGCTCGACCTTCGGTGTCGACGCTGGCGCCGGCCCGAGCCTGATTTTCGTGACACTGCCGAACATCTTTGCAAACATGGTTGGCGGCCGGATCTGGGGATCTTTGTTCTTCCTGTTCATGACATTCGCAGCATTATCGACTGTTCTTGCAGTATTTGAAAATATTTTGGCTATGTTCCGCGATTGGACAGGGGTCAGCCGTGTTGTTGGCTGCATCATCTGCGGGATCTGCATGATCATCTTGGCGATCCCATGCATCCTGGGATTCAATGTCTGGAGCGGCTTTGTTCCGTTCGCAGAAGGATCCGGTGTGCTGGATCTGGAAGACTTTATTGTCAGCAACCTGCTTCTTCCGATTGGCTGCTTCGTCTATGTTCTGTTCTGTACCTGGAAATTCGGATGGGGCTGGGACAACTTCACGGCAGAGGCGAATGCCGGAAAAGGTATGAAGGTAAAGAAATGGATGAAGCCTTATATGCAGTTCGTTCTGCCGGTCATCATCCTGATCGTCTTCATCGCCGGCCTTCTGACATTCAACTTCAAATAAGAAATGCCATAGCAAAAGGGGCTCTGCTGAGCCCCTTTTTTGTTTGCGTTATGATGTGTTTGATCTTAGAATTTGATCTCCTTTGGTGCGCCGCCGAAGGATGCGAATGTTGCGGTAGCATCTTCAAAGTAGAATACGATGCAGTTATCATCATTCTCATCATACATGCCTCTTAAGCTCTCGTAGTGATCCAGCATATCTTTCTTTGCTTCTACCCTCTCGTCCGGGATCAGCTTGCCGGCCAGTCTCAGCCATGTGCCATCCTTGAAGCAGCAGATCTCTGCTTTCGGGTTTGCGATCAGCTGTGCGTAAGTCGGTTTTACCTTTCCGGTCTGGATGTAAAGCTTACCGTCAAAAATGTTGATCGTGCCAAACGGACGTACTCTTGCCTGATCTCCGTCAACGGTTGCCAGATAATAAGTTCCGCATTCTTTAATGAATTCATATACTTCCTGCATTTATTTTTCCTCCTTTATAAATGGTTTGTTTTTCCGTTCCGATTATAGCATTAACTGCGCGTATATGCGAGAAAAACGTGACAGAGGGACGGTTCTTTTGTCACCTCTATCACAAAAAAACAGGGGCGGATTCCCGCCCCTGCTTTGACATTCCAACAAATCGAAATTATTTTGCTGTTCCTTTTGCGCCTTCTTCTGCAAGTTTTGCAATGAGGTCATCAGCTTCTGCTTTGGT
>JAFZKG010000063.1 GCA_017553695.1 Lachnospiraceae bacterium | reverse complement strand
CCTCGCGCCGGTTCCCCGACCTACACCCTTAGCAGGGGCGCCTCTTCGGCCAACTTGAGTACTTCTCCGAATTCCGACAAACCTTATTCAATTTTTGTCACTACAAGACTTTACACGATTCTCCCTTAAAAATCAAGGTTCTGTTTTCAATCTTTCTTTGCGAAATTCTTGCTGGACTGATCTTCGCCGGTCTTATAGTTGGTATCCTGACGGAAACCTTTCACATACTCTTCGCCCTCTGCCCGTGCCTGCTTTGCAGCGTCGGTATAGAGACCGTACTCGAACTCCTCGCAAAGCTCGGTGTAGCTCTTGTCGGTGTGCTCGTTTCTCGGCAGCGGAACATCCTGCTCGCCTGCAAGGATATCCTGCACCTTCTTGATGTCGACATCGTGGATCGTGGTGCCATCCATGACTGCAACGGCTGCCGCCACGCCTGCGCCCTGTCCGGTGCCGGTGCACTGCGGGATCAGATTGAGCCAGTCAATGGCAACACTGTCTGCAGACAGGTGACGTCCCGGAGCCAGAAGGTTCTCACAGCCTTTCGCCATGATTGCACCAAGCGGGATCTCCACCGGACCACAGTCATTAATCTGGCAGATGGTGGAATGCCATGCAATGACATCGTCATGTTTCTTCGCAAATGCGAAATCATTGGTGGACATAATGTATTCGCCCTGCAGCCTTCTCGAGCAGCGTGTGCCGAGCTGCGGAGCAATGTCATAAAGGAATGCATTTCGGAATGCGACCGGGCATACGGACTTCATGTATTTGATCACCTTGTCGATGGAAAGTCTGGTCGTCACTTCTGTATCGGTCTGGTCTTTGATCACCGTGCAGTCTTTTTCCGTGTGCCAGTTGTTCATCCAGCAGACGGTCGGATCGTTGGTCGGCAGTGCTGCGATACGGAATCCTGCGATTTGGCTGATGCCTGCCCGAAATGCCTGATATGCATCCGGATGCGCCTGCTGCCACTCATAGAAGAGATCCCAGTTGATCCCGCCGACTCTGTAAACAAGAGCGGTTGTGGAAGATCTTCCTTCGGAGTCTGCCAGCGACTGGAATGCTGCACCGGACTGAGAATACAGATCGCCGTCGCCTGTCGCATCGATGACCTGTTTTGCCAGGATTGCTTTTCGGCCTTCCTTCGACTCAAAGATCACGCCCTTGATCATTTTATCTTCAATGATCGGCGATACGCCCCAGGTATGATACATCAGCTGGATGCGGTCTCTCTCTTCATAAACCATCTCATCCAAAACGATACGCATGTACTGCGGATCAAAGTAAGGAGCTCTGACGAGCATCGACTCCTTGCAGCCGCCGAACGTTCCACGGCTGACGCAGTCATGGATTGCTTTCCAGCGCTGAATGAGTGCCGGATCCGTGGAGCCTGCTTCTTCAATGGAAGGAGCCAGTACGGATCCCGGGAACTGCTTCTCGCAGCGTGTGAACCACTCTTCCTGGATGCCTCTGACGAAGCTCTTGTTTCTCCAGGTAAGATCTGGGAGCATCACAACATATGCGCCGGTTGCGTCACCGCCCATATATCCGTAACGTTCCATCAATATGATATTTTTTGCGCCTGCGCGAGCTGCCGCTACTGCAGCTGCCTGACCTGCTGCGCCTGCACCAACGACCAGGATATCGCACTCTGCGTATACCGGTATGTCGCGGGCTGCCTCATGATAAACTGCCATATGATTATCCCCTTTCAATGAAATACTTTCTGTTCTTATACTATCAAAAATGCGCTCAAAGTACCAGCAGATCCGTGTACTCTCTCATATCGTCGAGTTCCTCGATCCGATCTGCGAGTTCGATGATCTTTTCACCCGTTGCCTTTGGGAGTTTTCCGAACGCGTTGAACTGATCCCAGAATTTTGCGACCAGGAAATCTTTTTCCGGATACGCGTGCATGGATGCGGCATAATCCTGGATATCCTCGAATACTTTGCCGTCTTTCATTTCCACCACAAGTTTCATGAGTTTCTGTCCGTTCTCCGACTCAAAGGTATCCATGGTGGAGTTTTCCGTCAGCGGGATCAGATACGGGTCCGCGAGGATCGCCGGCGTCTGCACATATGCCACGCTGACGTTGCCATTCAGCAGTGCACAACATGCCGCAAACTGGAAACTGAACAGCGCGTTCGTGTGATTCCGCAGGACAAATGGATTCGCGTAATAATTCCCCGGGACATTCTCGCTTCTGTACAGATGGAACTGTTTGATATTCTCCGGGTCAAACTTGCCGTAATACTCTTCAATCTTTTTACGGACGCCCTTTCCGCAATTTGCTGCTGACGTGGTCGGGATGCCGCCCGGACCGCGCTTGAAGCTGGCCTCTGTATAATAGACTTTTCCGACATCATCAAAGGCTGCTTCATAAAGATCCGGAAGCACGCTGCCATCGTTTGGTGTCATCCGCATAGAGATGAGTCCCCAATGTCCGTAGTAAGGATCTTCCAGACCTTTCCATCCGCCCTTTGCCATTTCACACGCCATGATCCCGGCCTGCGCACCGGCAGCATTGTGATATTTGAAATCCTGACAATAATCAAAATAGGAATTAGCAGGATCCGTCGAATTAAGCGCTGCGTAACTGAGCGCAGCCTTTGTCTGTTCTTCGTCCAGTCTGTAATACCGGGATGCCAGCGCTGCTGCCGCAGAGGAAACCATCAGCATATCCATTGGCCAGCGAACCGGAAGCGTATAAAGAATCCTCGCCGTAACGTCTTCCGCGGCAATATTGTTGGCCAGGAACTCTTTTCCGGTTGTCGGCTGTGTGGCTGCAAAAGTCAGTCCTGTCGGGATGAGCGTCTCCCCGCAGTGGGATGCGATAAAGTCGCCTTTGATATGGAAGAACATGCTTCCATAATCATTGGCCCTTGCGGTCAGGCTGTTGATCATAGCCGCCGCAGGGATCGGGAGTCTTTCTTTTCTCGCGAAAAGCGGTGCCTCCTCCTTCCCGCCCCAGTCGATGAACCTTTGCACGAAAAACTGATCTTCCGGAACGATCGCGCCGCCGAAAATGCAGCCTGTCATATCGAGGAGCCGGTCCTTGAAAATGCGTACGTTGTCCTCGCTGAGATCTTCATATTTTGTATTTACCAGGTTTTTGCAGAGCAGCTCCGTCGCCTTAGGCGGCGTGAGTTTTACGTCCTCTCTTTTCATATCTGTTCACCTCCGTAAAATACTTCCTCCTGTGTTTAATGTACCCCACAAAAGGGAGTGTCCGCAAGATGCAAAAAAGTATCAGCTCATACTTATTATTTATTATCATTCCGCTTTAAAAAAAACCGCAATTCATTTATGATGTATTCAGATGATTGGATCAATTGTTATGCGCACCGCAGATCTTTTTCCGCGGGCGTGAAAAAAGGAGAAGAAAATGGCCGAAACGAATGTAAAAGTAACTGACGCGCTTCTCGATTTTGTAGAAGCGCACCGGACATATGACACACTTCCACAGGAAGTAATCGACGTAACCAAGACGATCTTTTTTGACGCGATGAGCAATACGCTCGGCGGGTTGGCGTCTGACAAAGGAAAGATCGGCGTCCAGTACGCGAAGATGACTGGCGGATATCCGGAGGCAACCGTCTTAGGGACCGGCCAGAAGGTCGGCGTTGCTGCTGCCGCTCTCGCAAACGGAGAACTGCAGAATGGTCTGGATTACGATCCTGTTCCGCACGTCCCTCCAATCCTGGTGCCGTCCGTCATGGCCATCGCCGAGCAGCAGCATTCTACCGGAAAAGAACTGATCACGGCTCTGGCCGTTGGCGGCGAAGTAGCTGTCCGGCTTTCCGACGTCCTGCAGAACGCGATGCGGAACAGTCTTGCCGAAACCGGCAAAACACCGGACGTGTTCGGCAACTCGAACGAGCATGTGATCGGTGCGGCAGTTGCCTGCGGCATGCTTCTCGGATTGAACCGCGAGCAGCTCTCCCAGTGCATCGGCATCTCCGCCGGCCTCTGCTCTCTTCCGAGCTGTAGAGACTGGGAAAGCACGATGCCAAAGACGATGATCAAATATTTCCCGGCAGCATGGCTGGCTCATACGGCCGTCGTCGCGGCACAGCTTGCATCCCTCGGATATACCGGCAATGCCTATACGCTGGACAGTGAATACGGCTTCCCGGTCATCTACTGCAGGATCCCGGGCGTGTGGCAACCGGAAGAGGTGATCCGTGATATCGGAAAGACCTGGAAGTGGCAGACCATGGGTCTCAAGCCGTATCCGGCCTGTCGGTATCTGCATTCGGATCTGGACTGCTTCTACCGGCTTCTGGATGAGCACCATTTCTCGCCGGATGAGATCGATGAGATCCGCTGCTACAGCGCGACCTTTGTTGCGCACCCGGATCAGATGGCTGTCAGCAATCAGGTCGATGCACAGTTCTCCGGACCGTATTCGCTCGCAATGATCCTTTACGGATATGAAGTCGGGCCGGCATGGCAGAACAAATCTGCACTGAACGATCCTCGCATCCGGGGCTTCATGAGCAAGGTCAAGATGCTGACTTCCGAGCATTATTATGAACTGAAGAAAGTGGATCCGCTGTCCTGGTACGCAAAGGTCGAGATCGACGCCCGCGGAACGACCTACACTGCGGAATGCGACTATTCGAAAGGTACCAACCGGGATGGTTACCGCATCACCCAGGAAGAACTCGATAAGCGCTTCTTCAATAACGCGCAGATCATCCTTCCGTCAGAGAAGATTGAGAAAGCGATCGAGCAGCTCAAACATCTCGAAGATTTTGACGATCTCCAGGAAATCATCCGGAACCTGGTCTTATAAACATAAACCACAGCATAAAAGGAGAACACAGCAATGGGAGAAAAATGGTTTTGCATCAAATGCGGACAGGAAAATGATGATCTCTTCTGTATAAACTGCGGCAGTCCGAAACCGGAAGATTTTGAAATCGCGGAACCGGAAGCAGTTGAGGCGGAGGTGGATGTTGCTGCTGAAGCGGAAACGGCAGCATCGGAGGCTGCTGTTGAAGCAGTGGCGGAAGCTGCTGAGGAGGCTCCTGCTAAAGCACCGGCTGCACAAGCGCAGGCTGCTCCGGCAAAAGTGGAGGCTGCGCCACCGGCTAAGAAAAAGAAGCCACTCCTTGCGATCATTATCGCTGCAGTCGTTGTTGTAGCAGCCATCGTTGCAGTGTTGTTCCTGTTTGTTTTCAAAGGGAAAAAGACATACGAAAATGAGTTAGGCAATTATTCCATCACCGTTCCGTCCGGCTACAAAACAACGGACCACGATAATGGTATTCTCGCGCAAAGCAAGGACGCAGTCTTTTTCGTGGATTATCTCGAAACCGATTATGCGGGTGCCCTGATTTACGGCTGGCTTGATTTCGAGTATTTTGACGACCGGCCGGTATTACAATTGCAATCCGATCTGGGTATCGAAAATTGCAAGTTCCGGATCCTTGATTCGGCGACTTATGGAGATAATGACACGCACAGTTACTCCCTGAAAGCGGATGGCGAAGATGGACAGCCGGTTACCGGGGAGGTCCATTTGATCGACAGCAAGAAATTCGGCATCTATCTGATCGGGTATTATAGAAATGAAGACCTGAGCGAAAAGAAAGCACAGAAGGTTGCGGATGATTTCAAGCTGTTTTTAGACAGCCTTGATTCCGATTTCATTCCAAACATTCCTTACTATGAGTTGACAGATCTCCGCGATATCTATCTGGGGCAGATCGCTATCCGCTCTGAACTCGTCAGCGATATCGATGTCGGCGGAGGTATGTGCCTGATCAAAGATCCGGAAGGAAAAGAAGAGATCATGATGGAGATCATTCTCAGAGCAAAAAGCGTCGCCGAAGTCTTTTCCTGGGAAGGCATCACCGATGGTCAGATTGAGACTGCGTCGACAGAGAAGGTCTCCATTGGGCGGAATGAATACGATACCTATACCGCGGACTACCGGGATAAAAAGAATAATCGACGCGCTTACGCAATCTACGGCGTCTTTGCAGATAATTCAACGCCGGGCATCCTGGCCATCGAATATGACGTCTCTGCCGACAAGAAAGAATGGGCCGAGGCAGTTGTCGCAGACATCATGTGGTCCTGGAATCTTGATTATGGTATTTATTACAATCAAAAATAAGTGACAGAGGGACGGTTTTTTTGTCACGTCATAAAAAAAGGCGCTCCTCGGGGCGCCTTTTTCATCACTAATTGCATATCTCTGAGTCAATTAGTCACTGTGGAGCGTTTTGCGCAAATAGGGATGAAAAAAAATGACCAAAAACAGGTAAAAATAGCCCAATTTCATCACTGTGAGAGAAAATCTTCTTCCAGTGACTAATTTTTCTCAAAAAAATTCATCCCTATTTTGCAAAAATGCGAAATAGGGATGAAAGCGTTAAATGCTGGTCAAATGACGCCTCTGCTATTTCTTTTTCTTCACACTATACCCGAATGTCCCGACTTTTTTGCCCGGAGTGTAGTAGGCGCCGTGGTTGAAACTGATAAGGCCCAGCTGGTCCATGTCGAAGCGGCCATTTTCATCCATATAAGATGGATCCACAGAGACTGCTGTGACCTCGGCCACAAACATATTATGGCTGCCAAGCTCCAGAATCTCCCGAACTTTGCATTCCAGGCTGACCGGGCTCTCTTCGATGCCCGGCGGCGCGACGGTCTTTGACGGGAACGGCGTCAAATGCATCTTAGCAAACTTATCATAGTCGCGGCCGCTCTTCACACCACACCAGTCCATCTCCTTCGCATGCTTCTCATCCACCAGGTTGATCACGAATTCTTTCGTCTCGGCGATGATGTCATAGGAATATCGCTCCGGACGGATGGAGATGCTGACCATTGGCGGATCAGAGCACACGGTCCCGACCCACGCAAGGGTTATGATATTGGGTTTTTCGCCCGGCCGCTGGCAGCTCACCATGACTGCCGGCAGGGGATTCAGCATATTCCCCGGTTTCCAATATTCTCTCGCCATTGATTCACTCCTAAAAATGCTCACTCCTAAAACGGGGGGCAAACGCCCACCACGATTTCCAGTCATAAAAAGAGATAAGGCCCCGCGCAGGGGCCTCAATCATGATCCGTAAAATATTACTGTGGCGATCCGCACTTGCTGCAGAAGACTGCCTCTTCCGGAAGCGGAGCTCCGCAGTTGCCACAGAATTTCATTCCGCCTGTCGGCTGAGCCGGATCTACCGGGACGGCCTGCGGTGCCGGTGCATTGTCTGCTGCCACACCTGCTTCATACAGGCTGCCCAGGAAATACATCTTGGATGTCAGATAATACGGCACGACATAAAGTGCCAGCGGGAAGAAGATGCCGACCAGGATCCACCATCCGATGAAGGACAGTTCGAATCCGAACATTCTTCCTTTGTGGCCATTCATGTAACGTTTGCTTCTCTTGATGGCTTCCCAGCCCTTTGCGTCATCTTCACGCATCAGGATGTATTCCACCAGTTCCAGATGCAGGCTGATGATGATGTATGCCACACAGGCTGCGATGCCCAGAAGCGATATCATCATGGCACCTACCAGCGGCACGATAAAGATCACGCCGACGAACGAAGCAATTGCAGAACCGACCAGAATGAAAGGTCCCAACACGAAGAGCAGTTTCAGCAGATATCCCAATACCACTTCTCCGAAATTGGTCTTGATCGGATGCAGCATATCCAGATACTCGATCTTCTCGCCGTTGATATTCTTATAGTACACAAACATCAGGCCGACGACTGCAGGACCGGAAATGATGAGTCCGCCGACTCCGAACACTGCTACGGATGCAACGATAAATGCCGCAAATGCAAGCAGAACGGCGAGAACGGATGGTCCCCACTGCTCTTTGAATTTACTGCCGCCTAATTGTTTTGCTTCACTGATACTCATAAGTATCCCTCCTTTATGATGATCCCTTTTGCTATATGATTTTTCTATGATTATCCTTTTTGCCAGTCTTCCATGCGGATCACGCGGTCACACACGCGCTCCACGACGTTCTTGTCATGCGAGATGAACAGCATGGACAAATCCAGTTCTTTCTGCAGTTTCAGCAGGAGCTCCAGGATCTGCTCCTGAATGGTCACATCCAGTGCCGATACCGGCTCGTCCGCAATGATGAACTTGCTGCCGCTCATCAAGGCAAGCGCGATATTCACTCGCTGCTTCTGTCCGCCGGAGAGCTGCCGCGGATAGCGGTCATAATGGTCTTCGCGCATCTCGACCCTCTCCAGCATCTCGATGACTCTCTGCTTCCGCTCTTTCTTCGTCAGCTTGATCTCTCCCCGCTTCTCCATGATCTTCAGTGGCTCTTCGAGGATCCAGCCGATCTTCCGCGCCGGATTCAAAGATGCCGCGCTGTCCTGGAAGATCATCTGCGGATGCTCTGTATAATGTATTATATCACCTGTGTAGTCTTTATGCAGTCCTAATATTGCACGGGAGATGCTGCTCTTTCCCGATCCGCTCTTTCCGACCAGACCAAGGATCTCGCCCTTCTTCACGGTGAAGTTCATGTTTTCGCAGATGACGCGCTTCGTTGCTTTCTCACCCAGCTTATTGGACTTGCGCAGATAGAAGACGGAAAGGTCCTTCACCTCCAGTGCCGGATCGCCCTCCACATCGACGTTCTTCTTTGTTTCATCCGTGATGGCCGCGATCAGTTTCTGTGTATAAGGATCTTTCGGATTCTCGAAGATTTCTTCCACAGTGCCCTGCTCCACGATCTCGCCCTTATACATCACGAGCGTCTTATGGCAGACGCGGCGGATGACGCGCAGATCATGCGAGACCAGGATGATGGACGTGCCCCTCTTCTCGTTGATCTCTTTCAGAAGATCCAGAATCTGATCCTGCACATCCGCATCCAGTGCCGTGGTCGGCTCGTCCGCGATCAGAAGCTGCGGTTCGCACATCAGTGCCATCGCGATCATCGCGCGCTGCTGCTGTCCTCCGGACATTTCGTGCGGATACTTCCGATAGACTTCTTCCGGATGCTCAAGCCCCACGGCCTCCAGCATCTCCAATACTTTTCGCTTACGCTCCGCTTTCGGCGGGACCTGACGCGGATTATCGCGGTCGTCTTTGTCATGCGCATGCAGGAAAAACATTTCCTCCACCTGCTTGCCGATCCTTAGCAGCGGGTTCAGCGATGTCATCGGCTCCTGGAAGATAACGGAGATCTCATCGCCTTTGTACTGGCGCAGCTGGTCGAAAGTCATCGGGATCAGATCCTTGCCGTCAAAGAATACCTGACCGGTATATTTCGCATAGGACGGAAGCAGACCCATCATCGTGAGGCCGAGCGTGCTCTTGCCCGAGCCGGATTCGCCGACGATGCCTAAGATCTCGCCTTTTTCCATGTTAAAGGAGACCCCGCGGACCGCGTAGCTTGTCTTCTCTGCTGTATGAAATTCAACCTTTAAATCTTTAACTTCCAGTAACATTTTTACTTCTCTTAATCGATCTTGCTCACGCCATCAGAGATCAGCGCCACACCCAGAACCAGCACGATGATGGCAACGCCCGGGAAGATGGCATACCATGGAGCCTGCAGCAGATAGTTGCCTGCCTCGTTGATCATCCGGCCGAGCGATGCATCCGGTGGCTGCACGCCAAGTCCCAAATAGGACAGACTTGCCTCCGCAATGACGGCATTGTTAAATCCTACGGCCGCACTGCTCAAAATGGAAATGTAGGCGTTCGGAAGGATCTGTGAAAAGATGATCCGCCCTGTGCTGTCGCCCACCAATTTCGCGCTTTGCACAAACTGCATGCCTTTGAGACGCAGCATCTCGCTGCGTGCAATTCTTGCAAAACTCGGAATAAAGAGGATGCCCAGCGCCAGGATGACATTCATCAGGCCGTTGCCGAAGAAACTCACGAAAACCAGCGCGAGCAGGATGCTCGGGAATGCGTTGACCACATCGTTGATCCGCATGACGACTTCATCCAGCCATCCGCCGCGGTAACCGGCAAAGAATCCAATGATCGTTCCGAGGGTGCATCCGAAAACGATCGTGGAAAGCGCGACCAGAAATGTGGTTCCTGCTCCCTGCATGACACGGCTGAAGATGTCGCGGCCGTAGTTGTCACACCCGAACCAGTGGGCGGCGGACGGCGGCGCGAATTTCAGTTCCATGCTCATCTTCGTCGTGGAATACGGCGTCCAAAACAGACCGACGATCGCGATCAGAAGGAGCACGCCGGTTATCACAATACCGATGATCAAGCTTGGATTGTGTTTCAGTTTCAGCTTCATTTTTATAGTTTCACACGCGGGTCGACCGCCTGATAGATCATGTCCACAATAAAGTTGATCACGATCACGAAGAAGGCGATCAGCAAAACTACTGCTTCCACCACCGGATAATCCCGGTTGGTAATAGCCGTGACCAGAAGGGATCCGATGCCCGGCACGGAAAAGACCTGTTCCACGATGACACTGCCCGCCACGATCTCCGCAACGATGATGCCGAGGAATGTGATGACCGGGACCATCGAGTTTTTCAGGACGTGTTTATAAAGCACGCCGTCCCGTGTGCTTCCCTTTGCGTAGGCCGTACGCACGTAATCTTTATGCAATTCGGAACGGATGGAGTTCGAAAGGAATTTCACCGTCATGGCGATCTTCGGAAGAGCGATCGCAATCGCCGGGAAGATCAGATAGGCGCACGCGCCGAAAAAGTCCTCGGAAGGACTGACAAATTGCCCGACATAAAACCAATGCAAAACAAGGGAAAACAGATATGTCAGTAACAGACCCAGGAAGAATGACGGGATGCCCATGGTGATCTGGGTGATCGTCGTCATCGTGCCCCTCGCTACAACAGATCTTCTCTTTGCGGAAAAGATACCGATCGGGATGGAAAAGATCACGACCATGATAAACGAAATCAGGCTCAGCAGTGCGGAGTTTCCGAGTCTGCGGGCCAGAAGTGTGGTCACTTTCACACCGGTATATTGGAATGATTCACCGAAGTTTCCCTGCAGCGCATTCGCCAGCCACCAGAAATAGCGTTCGAAGAGCGGCTTATCAAGCCCCATCTGCGCCCGCAGTGCCGCGATCTGCTCCGGAGTTGCGTCTATTCCAAGTTTCGCAATGGAAGCATCCGCCGGAATCACGGAGAATACCACAAAGATGATGATCGATATAAGCAATAACGCCACAAACAGCGTTATGATCTTTTTGACAATATATTTCATAATACATTGCCGGTGCAGCACCCATTAGGGGCGCTGCACCGTTTTGCGATTGTTATTTATATTTGATGACAGACATATCCTGTGCCGATACCGGGTAGAAGACATAACCTGTCAGAGTGTTCCGGATCGCCACCTGATTTGCCGGATCCTGAACATAAATGGATGCGGCATCATCTGCCAGGATCTGCTGCAGCTGTTTGTAATAGCCAACCTTCTCTTCCGGATCGATAGCTGCCTTTGCTTTCGCAAAGATCTCATCGAACTGCGGATTGCTGTAGTTGGTAAAGTTATTGGATGCTGTGCTCTCGTTCTTTGCGAACCAGGTGTATGGTGCCAGACGTCCATCTACTGCAACGACCGTTGCTTCATATTTTCTATCTTTATATACATCGCTGAGCCAGGATGTGAATTCGATCTCATTGATCTTCGCGGTGATTCCGACTTCTTCCAGACAGTTTGCGATGATCTCAGCCGTGCCTTTGTGCGGCGGATAATTGTTCGGCACCTGAATCGTGAAGGTGAAGCCGTTCTCATAGCCGGCCTGCTTCAGCAGTTCTTTGGCCTTGGCCGGATCATACGGATACTGATCCTCGGTATCAGCGTTGTAATACTTGGTAGCTGCCGGGATCATGTTTGTTCCGATAATATGAGACTTGCCGCCAAAAAGCATGTCGCTGATATTCTGTCTGTCTATTGCATAGTAGATTGCCTGACGGACCAGCGGATCATTGAACGGTTCAACTTTGTTGTTCAGGAACATGCCCTGTACATAGTTGATCGATCCGTCCATGACGTAGAAATTGTCATTCAGGGTCATGACCTGATCCGAGGTCAGGTACTGGACAATATCCAGCGTTCCGGCATTCAACTGCGTAACTGCCTTATCGGTATCGGCAACGATCTTAAACGTCACTTCATCCAGATACGGGCGGCCTTCCTTCCAGTAATTCGGGTTCTTCTTTATGACCAGTTCTTCACCCGGAATGAAGGAATCATACATAAACGGACCCGAACCGATCGGGTTGGTGTTCACATTTGCATCGTTTGCCTGCGGAATAATTGCGCACGTCAGCTCGTATACAAATTCGGTGTTCGGCTCACTCAGGTTTACAACGATCGTTCCGTCTTCGCTGGCCACGATATCTTTCAGAATAGAAAAAGCGGACCCTTCACCCTGAATGCCCGCATATCTTTCAATAGAGTACTTAACATCCTGGACGGTGATCGGTGTTCCATCGCAGAATGTGATTCCATCCCTTAACTGGAAGGTGATGAATGTCGCATCCTCTGATACGGTGAACTCACTGGCTACCGCCGGTTCGATCTCGCCTTCCGGCGTAGGCTGTACAAGCCCCTCGAACATGTTAAACAAAACTTCTCTAGTTCCTGCGGATACAGCATTGTGTGGGTCAAGACTATCGATGTCCTGTGTAATGCCTACAACAACAGAATTTGTGGCTTCCCTGCCTGTGCTTTCGCCTCCATTGCTGCTGCCGGATCCGCCCTGATTGTCAGGGGTTTTCCCGCAGGCTGCGAGTGCGAGTACTGTGACAAGTGCAATTAAACTGCAAAGAATTTTTCTTTTCATTTTAATCTCCTTTTCTGCTTGCAGCATCTTTATTCAGTTGTCAAACTGTGCCCCGGGCCCTTTGGATCCGAGGCACCCTTGTTATAGCATAATGGTATGCGAATTACAATGTTTTTATGAAATGCCGCCCTTTACCATTCAGCCAGCTTGTCCGGCTCCGGATAGGTTTCGCCGAAAGTCTCAACAGTCACTTTCTTCATGCGCTGATCCTGCAGCGGCCTGTCATCCCCGTCTCTATCAGTCTCGGCGATCTGATTCACCACATCCATGCCTTCGATCACCTTGCCGAAAGCGGCATACTGGCCGTCCAGGAATGATGCGTTCTTGTGCACGATAAAGAACTGGGATCCTGCGGAATTCGGGCGCATGCTTCTTGCCATCGAGAGCACGCCCTCGGTGTGCGACAGTTCATTGACAAAACCGTTGTCGGTAAACTCGCCCTTGATGCAGTAACCCGGGCCACCCATGCCGGTACCGGTCGGGTCGCCGCCCTGGATCATGAAGCCGGAGATCACGCGGTGGAAAATGAGTCCGTCATAATAGCCCTGCCCTGCCAGGCTGAGGAAGTTATATACGGACTGCGGGGCGATCTCCGGATACAGTTCCGCCTTGATCACGCCGCCATCTTCCATCTCAATGGTTACAATTGGATACTGTGCCATATTTCATACCTCTTCTTTCATATTACTTGCTGCGATGGGCGTGCCATATTCTCGAGCGAATATGCGAAGCATCTGAGCGCAGAGAGTATGGCGCGCCCATCGCCAAATATTAATAAAAAATGTTTTTTACAGTTCACAAATTATTCACAATTAGAACATTTTTTGTTCACTGCCGAAGGTTATTATACACCCATAAAGTAGTTAAAACCTACTGAAATTCTCACCTCCCTTTTTTATTATACATTAACAAGCCAAACAAAAAAGACGCTTTCCCCGAAGCGTCTTTTTTCTGCCTATTTTTACACCTGCCCGCCTGATCTTATGTACACAAAAAAGCCACGCGCAAACTTGACAAATTGTATTTTTATTTGTACAATTTAGCCATAGAAAGCAGAGGATCTGATCAGTCAAAAAGGTAGAAAGAACTTATTCTTTAATCGCACACTAAAGCATTGGAAAAGAAGATCTGAATCAAGGGAATCTGCGAAAATAAAAGTGAAGAGGTACGGTCCAATGGGAAAGTAAGCTTCAACTGAAGATTCTATAGAAAGGAGGTTATATAGTGAGACTTAAGGAAATTCATTAAAAGCCCGTTCGTTAGAAGTTAGAAACGAACGGGCTTTTATTTTTTTGTCTTTTTTCAGGCTGGCGTCTTACCCTGCCCGCAAAAGCTTAATTCTTCCTGATACCAATCGTAACCTTCTCGCCATTGATATCCCACTCTTTGGAGATCCCATCCATCGATCCGGTCACAATATCGGTTGCCATGACATCCGTCAGCATCATGTCTTTGCGACGGTTCACGATATCCTCTACCCGCGCATTGTCGCTGATGTAGATCGTGATCATGTCCATAACTTCGAAGTCTGCTTCCTTCCGCATCGTCTGGATCTTGCTGACCAGCTCACGGATGAAACCTTCCTCGATCAGATCGTCAGTCAGATGCAGATCTAACACAACGGTGATGCCGAAATCGCTCAGGGACTCATAGCCTTCCACCTGGGCTGTCTCGATCAGGAGATCTTCCTTCAGCAGACTTACCTCTCCCGACGGCAGGTTCAGTTTCAGGCTGCCGGTCGCATTGACTTCGTCCATGGCGTCATTGCCATCCACATTTGCCAGTGCGTTCCGGATCTCGCCGACCTGCTTACCGAACTTCGGTCCGACGGTCTTTAACTGCGGCTTGAAGGAGTATGAGGAGAATGCTCTTACGTCATCTTTCATCTCCACATGTTTGATGTTCAGCTCGTCTGCCACGATGTCGGTGAAGTATGACGGCATCTCCCACGGCGCCTTGATGAACATGTTTGCCAGTGGCTGACGGTTCTTCATGCCGGAGCTGTTTCTGCAGGCACGTCCCATCACGACCACATCCAGCACATGCTCCATGTTGTCTTCCAGTTCCTTATCGATCAGAGATTCGTCTGCGGTCGGGAAGTCACACAGATGAATGCTTTCCGGCGCGTCCGGGAAGTCGGTGCGGACCAGGTTCTGGTAGATGTCTTCCGTCACGAACGGCACGAATGGAGCCGCGCACTTGCATAAGGTAACAAGACATGTGAACAGCGTCATGTAGGCGTTGATCTTATCCTGGCCCATGCCCTTTGCCCAGAAGCGGTCACGGCAGCGGCGGACAT
>JAFZKG010000062.1 GCA_017553695.1 Lachnospiraceae bacterium | reverse complement strand
TCTTCAATCATCTCAGGTGTCAGATCGATCCCTGTCACCTGAAATCCTTCCGGTGCAAGCAGCATCTCAAAATAACCGGTGCCGCAGCCGACATCCAGGATCCGAAGCCCTTTTCGCGCGGGTAATTTTGATAACAGTTCTTCTTTCCACAGCTCACTCTTGCTGCTGTGCAGTTCTCCGTGACGCGCTTCGGAAAAGATCTCCGACCGTTTTTTCCAATAATCCTTCACTTTTATTTTGACATCTTCCGGTTCTTCATTATATGGAAACGCCTTGATTTCACTCAATGCTATATTTCTCCTTATATTCCTTGAAAAATACCTGGAAACGCTCGTCCTGACGGTAATCGACAGTCTTGTGATATTCATGTGCCAGAAGAATCTCTTTTTTGGATTCCAGCACATCCAGCGCGATGTTGCTGCAATGATCGGCAATGCGTTCCAGATCTATGATCAGATCGTTGAAAACAAAGCCGTTCTCCAGAGTACATTCCTGCCTGCTCACGCGGTCAATATGATGTGATTTCAGTGTATCGCAAAGATCATCGATTACTTCTTCCAACGGCTCCACTTTCAGGGCCAATCGCTCATCACTTTTGATAAACGAATCGATTGCAATCTCTGTGATCTCCATGACTGCGTTTTCAAGAACAACCATTTCTCTTTCTGCATTCTCAGAAAAGGTGATCTTTTTATCCTGGATCTCCTCTGCGGCCTCTCCGATATTCTTAGCGTGATCCGACATTCTCTCAAAATCCGACAGCACTCGCAGATACTCCGTCGCTTCTTCCGACTGTGCTTCACTCAGGTTTTCTGCTGTGATCTTAGACAGATAAACGCCCAGCTTATCCTCATAGCGGTCCAGCACCTCTTCCAGATCGAATACCGATTTCAACGTATTCTTGTTGTACTCTCTCCGCGCACGGATCGCACCGGTCACGCTTTCCCTTGCTTTTCCTGCCATATTGTTAATGACCATGCGTGTCTGGTTCAGAGACATTGCCGGATGCGCAAGAAGTCGCGGCTCTAATCGGTCCATATCCGCCTGTTCTTCAGCTGCTTCCTTCCCTTCCGGGAACATCGTGCAGATCAGTTTTTCCAGAAGCCCGATCGCCGGCGACAGCAGAATGACGGTTGCCAGCCGGTACAGTGTATTCGTCAACGCGATCAGAACCATGGTCATCTGCGTTTCCATAAACGAGAAATGGAAGATCGCGTTCAGCGCGTAGAAGATGCCGCCGCAGAGAACAGCACCGAGAATGTCAATGATCAAATATATGAATGCAGTCCGTTTTCCGTTGGTGCTGGCGCCGAGTGCACTGAGCACGACCGGGACGGAGGCGCCAATGCCAATGCCCATCAGAATCGGAAGCGCCATGTCAAATTCCACCGCGCCGGTCACAGCAAGCGCCTGCAGGATACCGACGGATGCGCTCGCGCTCTGCAGGACCGCGGTGACTACAAGTCCGATCAGCACACCTAGAAACGGATTGGTAAAACTGGTAAGAAAATGAATAAATGCCGGATCCTCCCGCAGCGGTTCAATAGAGCCGGACATCAGGCTCATGCCAAACATCAGCACTGCGAAGCCGAGCATGATGCCTCCGACATTTTTCAGGGATTGTTTTTTCGCAGCCATCCAGATGATGATGCCCGCAAGGGCTACGATGCCCGTCAGGATCTCGGTGCTGAAATAAGATGCGACGCTCGCGCCGGATCCGCCAAGGCTGTTAAGGCAGAGGATCCATCCGGTAATGCTGGTGCCCAGAATCGCGCCAAGGACAATGCCGATGCCCTGCCGCACCTTCATCATTCCGGAGTTTACAAAGCCGACCACCATGACAGAGGTCGCCGAAGAAGACTGGATCACAGCCGTCACGCCTGTGCCCAGCAGAATGCCTTTGATCGTATTGCCGGAGAGTTTGAAGAGGATCATTTCCATCTTGCTTCCGGCCACTTTCTTCAGGGAGTCTCCCATGACCGACATTCCGAAGAGGAACATCGCGACTCCGCCGAGAAGGGAAATGATATTGCCAAAATCCATAGAAAAAGCCCTTTCCTGCAAACTTTCGCATAGAAAGGACTACATGTCAAGAACAGATAACAATCTGTCAGGCAAAGCTTCTTTCAGGATTGCCGAAGCGTCGTCATGATCTCCTTCGGGCTCTTGCCGTCCCGGCTCAATTTCATGACTTTTTCTAATATCGGCTCTGCGTGCGCAAAGAATGCTCGCAGTCCTCTGCATAAATAATACTGCCCTTCTTCAAACCGGTCCTTCGGGCAGCCGCCTCCACAGTATTTCAGATATGGACAATCCTTGCATGCTACCGTCAGGGAATCTTGTTTCGCATTTCCGAAGGCGATCTGGAAATCGCTATTCGCCATTTCTCCCAGCTCATGTTCCTGCAGCATACCCAGGCGATGCGCATTGTCCACAAAATGATCGCAGGAATAAATGGCTCCGTCTTCTTCCGCGATAAGCGCACGGCCGCAGGTTTCGGACATCCAGCACAGGCTCGGCTCTCCGCCTGCCATGATGCGCGCGGTCTCTGCAAATAACTGCACATCGATCTTGCCGAGATCATGATGGACCCACTCATCAAACACCGTGATCAGGAACTGTCCGTATCCTTCCGGGGTCACGGACTCTTTCGAGAAATGATATGGTGCGGTAGACGCATCCGGGGAATCTTCCGATGGCTCCCTTACGACGATCGGGATGAACTGGCACCACGTGCAGCCGGTATCTTTGATCGCCCGGTATACTTCCAGGGGATCCTCACAGGAGACGGCATTGACCGTGCACAGAATATCCGGCTCGATGCCATTGGCGCGGAGTCTCTCTATCGAGCGGATGACGCGCGCATGCGTGCCGCTGCCTTTCAGATCACGCCGGTGCAGGTCATGGATTCTCGCTGAGCCGTCCATACTGACACCCACATCGAACCTGTTCTCTTTCAGGAACCGGCACCACAGGTCATTCATCATAAAGCCGTTGGTTTGGAGATTGTTCCAGACCTGCCAGCCGGATGGGAGGTATTTATGTTCCAGTTCCACGACTTTCTTATAAAAATCCAGACCGGCAATCGTCGGCTCTCCCCCATGCCAGACAAAGGAAACGACCGGCCCTTCTGAATTGCTGATCGTTTCCTTTATCAGTTTTTCCAATATTTCATAGCTCATGCGCGTCTGCCGCTCATGCTCCGAGTACTGTCCTTTTTCCAGATAATAGCAGTAGTCGCAGTGCATGTTGCAGCGCGAGCCGACTGGCTTGGCCATGATGACGAACGGTTTGCCTGCAGAACTCATGCGGTTATTTCAGATATCTGTCGAAGAACTCCAGCGTCTTGTTCCAGGCATCCATCGCCTGCTCCTGCCGGTACATCGGTCTGTCATAATACCAGAATCCGTGCCCCGCCCCGTCGTAACGATGGAACTCATAGGTCTTTCCGAATTTCTTCAGCACCTCTTCCGTCTGGTCGACTTCCTCCGGAGTCGGCATCACATCGTCGTTACCGAAGATGCCAAGGATCGGGCACTGAATGCCTTCCGCATATTCGATCGGAGCAACCGGACGTGCCGGGCTTAATTTCTCCGGTGGGGTGATCACACCGCCGCCCCAGCAATCGACTGCTGCATCGACCCCATCCAGCGTAGCTGCTGCCAGGAACGTATGCCGTCCGCCGGAGCACATGCCGATCACGCCGACTTTTCCGTTGGACGTGGTCTGGTTGCGCAGGAATGCCAGAGATGCATCCACATCTTCCATGACGTTTTTATCCGTTGCACCGCCTGATTCCATAGAGCGTTTGGATACTTCCGGCGCCGTGCCCTCTCCGAAATCTTCGAAAATATTCGGGCAGATTACACTGAATCCATGTGCTGCAAACCGGCGTGCCGTCTCTCTGAGCCATTCATCCCAGCCAGGCATATGCGGGATCAGCGTGATTCCCGGATACGGCCCCGGGCCGAGCGGCCTTGCCAGATAGGCGCGGATCGGCTTTCCTTCATGCCCTGTAATGCGGATCGTTTCCGCGATCATGCCTTCATAATCCGCAATATTAAAACTGTTCCACATCATCCTTCTCCTCCTTTGAAAAGAGCTTTAATCTTCTGTGAACTCGTACTTTACCGCAAACCCGTTGTGATCGGTCTCCACGATGATCGTGCCGTCTTTATCGGTAGATACTTTTAGTTCGTTGTTCGGTTCACGTTCTTTGACGAATGCAACCGGATCATCCGTGGTAACCATCTGGATGGTTGTGCGTACCGGAGATTTCCCTCCGCACTTCGGCTGATGTTCCGCAATAACAAGTTCATAGGTTTTCATGACATTACTCCTTACTTTGTGCTGGCTTGATTATAGCACGAAAAACGTGACAAAGGGACGGTTCTTTTGTCACTCACTCGCTGTGAAATTGGTTTTGAAAACTCATCACTCTCTTATTGGATTTTTCTGCAAAACTTTTTCGACTATGAGAGAACTTTTTGCTTCTTTGTGCCGGAAAACCTCTCTCATATCCGCAATTATATTGCAGTTTTGTATTGGTTAGCAGAGCCTAACTCTCTCATAACCGAAAAAGTTGTGTAGTTTTTTCAAAAAAGGCTCATTCCGTTTTTAAACAGCATATTTTAAAATAGTTTTAACATTCCTGTTTACATCTTGCGCTATTATTCTTGCTGTGATAGCATCAGTTTCTGATCATCTTGCAGACGGATTCACCTCCTGCGACAAAGGTCTAACAAT
>JAFZKG010000061.1 GCA_017553695.1 Lachnospiraceae bacterium | reverse complement strand
TATGCGGGAAAAGGTGTATTATTTCCCCAGATAGATAATATATTGGATTAATTATGGGTTAATATTTTAAAAAAAAGGAGAGACAAATATGAGTAAAGTTATGGATTTCTTAAATGAAGCAGGCATCTTCTATTTAGCAACCTGTGACGGGGATCAGCCAAAGGCAAGACCTCTGGGTGCAAAGTTTGAGATTGACGGAAAAGTCTATTTCGCAGTCGGCGATTTTAAGAACGTTTACAAACAGCTGCAGGCAAATCCAAAATGTGAAATCGTTGCATGCAAGCCAAATGCTCACTGGCTTCGTTATACCGGAAAAGCTGTCTTCGCAACAGATCCGAAGCTTTCTGAGATGGCTCTGGAGCAGGCTCCGAACCTGAGAAAGATCTACAACGAAGAGACAGGTTACAAGCTGGCTCTGTTCACAATCGAAGATGCAACCTGCGTTGATATCGCTATGATGGGCGAAGGAGAAAACCTGTTAGACGAATAATCTGGTTTTTTGAAACAAGAGGGCCGCATTTGCGGCCCTTTTTTCATGCAATACAGAATAGGAAGATATTCACAAAAATGAAGAAGAAATACTAGTAAATATGCGGGAGAAAGAGTAAAATATACCGACAAAGAGATTTTTTGACTTGTTAGTACCGGAAGGAAGAAATCAATGAAATTCAAACAGTTTTTAAAGAAGCAGGATATTGTCTTTTCGCCGAAACGTTATTTTATTGATGCCTTGGGAGCAATGGCACAGGGATTGTTTGCCTCTCTTTTGATCGGAACGATCCTGGATACGATCGGTGTGTATGGGCACATTGCGATACTGGTAACAATCGCCGGTTATGCAAAGGCGGTCATGGGACCGGCTATGGCGATTGCGATTGGCAGGGCATTGAATGCTCCCCCGTTGGTTTTGTTTTCATTAGCAGCTGTTGGCTGGGCTGCATGTGCAGAAGGTGGAGCAGGAGGACCACTTGCCGTTTACTTCATCGTTGTCATAGCTTGTGAATTCGGAAAACTGGTATCCAAAGTAACACCTGTCGATATCATTGTGACCCCTCTTGTCACGATTCTTGTCGGAGGTATATTGAGTATTCTTATCGCTCCATACATTGGTATAGCCGCTAGTTATGCCGGCAATGCGATCATGTGGGCAACCGAACTGCAGCCATTCCTGATGGGCATGCTGGTGTCGCTTCTTGTCGGCGTTGCGCTTACGCTTCCGATCAGCAGCGCCGCTATCTGCGCAGCGCTTGGACTGACCGGTCTGGCAGGTGGAGCAGCTGTGGCAGGATGCTGTGCGCAGATGGTTGGATTTGCGATCATCAGTTTCCGTGAAAATAAATGGGGCGGCTTGATTTCTCAGGGAATCGGTACGTCGATGCTGCAGATGGGTAATATCGTTAAAAATCCGCGTATCTGGATACCGGCATGTGTCGCCGCAATTGTCAACGGACCGATTGCGACGTGTGTGTTCCGCCTGCAGATGAACGGTGCCGCAGTCAGCTCCGGAATGGGAACCTGCGGATTTGTCGGTCAGATCGGTGTGATCACCGGATGGACAAACGATATTGCAGCAGGTGTCAAAGCATCGATCACTGCAATGGACTGGATCGGGCTGATCGTTGTCAGCTTTATTGTTCCGGCCATCGTTTCCTGGCTGGTATCCTTATTACTCCGTAAGATTAACTGGATCAAGAAAGATGATCTGAAACTGACGGTGTAATTTGAACTCTATGTTGCGAATGTAAAAAAGAAAAATCAAGGCCTGGGTTCGTCCTGGGCCTTTATGTGATGAGTGATAGATCTGTAAATCTTGATTATTCAAATAATGATCTGATCCGGATGATCTGGCCGCTGGTCCTGGAACAGTTTTTGACCATTGCGGTCGGACTGGCAGATTCCATGATGGTCGCACAGGTCAGTGATGCCGCCGTTTCCGGTGTTTCACTGGTGGACTCCATCAGTATTTTGATGGTCTACATTTTTTCGGCAATGGGTGCCGGAGGCATTGCCGTATGCGGGCAGTATCTCGGCAGAGCAAATAAGGACACTTCGAAAAGGGCAGGGCACCACCTGATCGTGATGATGTTTGTCCTTTCCGCAATTCTGACGCTCCTGCTTTATCTGTTCAGTAACGTGATCCTGCATAATCTGTTTGGCAAGATTGATGCGGACGTTATGGCTGCAACGAAAACCTATTATATGATCGTCATGGCTTCCGTTCCGGCGATCGCGCTCTATAATGCAGGGGCAGCCTTGTTCCGTGCCATGGGGCTGACCAGGATCACACTCAGGACTTCCATGCTGATGAATGCCATCAATGTTGCCGGAAATGCCATCATGATCTTTGGACTGAAATGCGGCGTTGAAGGTGTTGCAATTCCTACCATCATATCCAGATGGGTCGCGGCCATACTGATCCTGGGTCTGCTGATCAACAAAAAGTACATTTTGAATCTGCGCGGCTTTTTCCCGTTCAAAGCCGAAAAACTGATCATGAAAAATATCATTTCCCTTGGAATCCCGAGCGGTGTGGAAAATGGGATGTTCCAGATGGGAAAGATCATCCTGTATAGTTTTATTTCCACACTGGGAACAGCAAGCATAACCGCAAACGCGATTGGCGGAGTCGTATCCGGTTTTCATGTGATTCCGGGACAGGCCATTAATCTGGCACTTGCTGCGGTCGTCAGTAAGTGCATCGGCGCAGGGGAATTCGAGAAAGCGAAGTACTATTTCCGGAAATTGCTGCTCTGGGCGATCATCATGACTGCTATATGGGCAGGGATCATACTGCTGTCCACACCACTGATCCTGAGGATCTACGATGTTTCTCCGGAAGCAACCCAAATGGCCCGCACGGTTTGTATGATGCACGGGATTTCCTCCATTGTATTATGGAACTTTGCTTTTGTGACACCGGCCTTTTTAAGAAGCACCGGTGATGCGACCTTTACGATGATCGTAAGTACCATCACGATGTGGGTCGGCAGAGTCCTTCTCGGCATCCTGATCGCGAAGTATCTTCATCTTGGAATTGTCGGCGTTTGGCTTGCCCATACGGTCATTGACTGGATCGTCCGGACAATCTTCTTCCTTACGCGTTACAAAAGCGACAAATGGCAAACGAAGGCTATCAAGCAATAGAATACTGATTTGAAACGGTTTTTTTCGACTATTTTTTATATTGTGACAGGGATCCTGGTATTTCTTGTTTCGCTGATCGGCTTCGCCAGCCGGTGGGCGTTCTCCTCGTGGGGCGATCTGGACATGGACGAGATCGTTTTTCATCTGCAGGAACCACTGAAGGGCGCCAGCAGCGGGATCGTTTGGGATTATCTGCTGAAAGGCCTTTTGCCTGTTGTGGTGATCCTTGTTGTCTATGTCATTCTGCTCATTCTGCTGAAAAAAAGAAAACGCCGTCTTCTGTGTGCCTGCGCGTTTCTGCTGGTGACGATTGTCTTTGCTTTCTTCGTGAAGAAGAGCATCTGGGACCGTCTGGATATGAAAAACTGGATTGACGGCAGGCTGCATCAGTCGAACTTCATCGAAGAGAATTATGTGGATCCGACAAACGTAAAACTGTCCTTCCCGGAGAAGAAAAAGAATCTGATCTATATTTATCTGGAATCTATGGAGACGACTTATGCGGATGAGGCATCTGGTGGCGCGTTTTCCGTCAATGTGATCCCGGAACTGACATCCATCGCACAGGATAACGAAGATTTCTCCGGCAGTCAGAATAATCTGAATGGGGGAGTTGTGTTCTCGGGAACCGGCTTTACGACCGGCGCGATGTTTGCGCAGACAACCGGGCTTCCGCTTAAGATCAGCATCGGCAGCAATTTTATGGACACGCAGAATTCCTTCTTCCCGCAGGTAACGGCTTTGGGAGACATCCTAAAAGAAGCGGGATACCGGCAGGTCTTTCTGCTGGGATCAGACGCCACCTTCGGAGGCCGCAGACTTTATTATCAGGATCATGGCGACTTTGAGATCCGCGATTATCTTTATGCAAAAGAAGAAGGGTGGATCGATCCGGATTATGAGGTCTGGTGGGGATACGAAGATCAGAAGCTGTTCTCCTTCGCAAAGGAAACGCTGCTTGAACTGGCAGAAGGCGGAGAACCATTCCATCTGACCATCCTGACCGTGGATACCCATTATGAAGACGGGTATGTCTGTGACCTGTGCGACGACGAGTTCGGCGATGATCAATATGCAAATGTCATGGCATGTTCCAGCCGGCAGACAGCTGCATTCCTGGAGTGGTTACAGCAACAGGATTTTTATAAGGATACCGTGGTGATCCTCTGTGGGGATCATACGACGATGGATACCAACTTCTGCGCGGATGTAGATGGCAGTTATCAACGGAAGTTCTACACGGCGTTTGTAAACACGGCAGTGGCACCGGAACAGCCGGAGCAGGAGAGGGCATTCAGCTCTATGGATCTGTTCCCTACCACGCTGGCAGCGATTGGAGTTACGATTGACGGGAATCGTCTTGCACTCGGGACGAATCTGTTTTCTTCCACGGAAACACTTCTGGAACAGTATGGGCAAGACCGGATGAAAAAAGAACTGCTGCGGAAATCCGACTTTCTGGAATCACTGGAAAAAGTGGATGAGAATGTGACCGATGCTTTATACGAACGCTACTGCGTAGTGTTTGAAGATTCTTTGAGCATCGATTCATACAATTCAAAGAAGGGCACGGTGAATGTCCGCGTGTCAAATATCTATTTCATGGATACCCTGGTCGATGAGTCATTGGCCATCGATGTGGAACGAGTCGAGGTCGAGTATCAGGAGGACGGCATGGATCAGATTCATTCCATCACCCTGAAGCCGGACCCGAAGGATTCCGCAAGTTATATCGGCACAGTGGACATCTCCTCATGGAGTTCTTTGCAGGGGGAACTGCGCCTGAACATCTATACAGCCGATGGCTTTGTCTTTACCGGCATTGACTCAGAACGGGTAGAGTACTGAGCATAAGGGCATTCCTGTTTCCTTAAGGGGACGATTCATCACCCAGAAGCTTTTTTTCATAATAGTGACAAAAACAAAAAGAGGTTCCACAGGAACCTCTTTCTGATTGCAACGGAGAAGCAGGGATTTGAACCCTGGCGCCGCTACTAACGACCTACTCCCTTTCCAGGGGAGCCCCTTCGGCCAGCTTGGGTACTTCTCCATACTTGCCCGAATTACGAACAGTCAATACTTTACACGATTGTCCCTGCAAAATCAAGGGCTTTCGCACGATTTGTTGATAATACCTTGCTTCAATGCTTACATATTGCGCTTCCGTGCTGATATCGCGATTACGATCGTCAGAAGGAAGAGGGATGCACACATAAGAACGATCCAAAGTGCCGGCTGATTGCCATCTCCGGTCTCGGGGCTGTTGGACTCAGGGGTCGCCGGCTCGACAGGTTTTGTTTCTGGTTCATCCGGTTCTGTTTCAGGCTCGTCCGGCGTTGTTTCCGGCTCAGCTTCTTTCGTGATCTGGAATGTGATCTCTGCAGTACCATCGTCAAAGAAGGCTGTCAGGGTATGTGTTCCCTCGAAAAGAGTTTCCAGATAGGATGGTTTTAAAGTAATGCGGAGACTTCCTGATTCTGCGATATAGTTTTCCGGCGATAATTCCTGTCCGTCGACCTCGGCTCTGCGGAAGTGCTCCAGCGTCGTTTCATCTGCCGGATCCCGGTGGAAGACCAATTGTAGTCCGTCTTCGGATCCGCTTGTCCATTCTGAAGTCTTGGAACCGTCCGCTGCCTCTCCTTCATATTCAATCTCCGGGGCAGGATCGAT
>JAFZKG010000060.1 GCA_017553695.1 Lachnospiraceae bacterium | reverse complement strand
TTTCATCTATCTGCTGGTCGAGGAAGCGGGAAAGAAGGGATCGACGGATCTTATCCGGAAGCTCATCCGGTTTGTCGTTTACTCCGTGATCGCCGGATGTATGGCAGCAGTTGTTTTCCTGCCGGCTTTTCTGGCACTGTTCGGGACAGCTTCTGCCGGATCCGGGTTTCCGTCCAGAATCAGTTTTTATTACAACCTACTGGAGATGTTCGCGCATGGAATGATGAATGCCAAGGTGACGATGATCAGCGAAGGTTATGTGCCGAATATCTATGCCGGTATCTTTGCATATGCTTTGGTTCCACTATTCTTCTTAAATAAAAAAATACGTATGGGGCAGAGAATTGGGAAAGTAATCCTGATCCTCATTCTGTGGCTGAGTTTTGATATGGACACATTGGCCTATATCTGGCATGGGTTCCATTTGCCAAACTCACTTCCTGCGCGCCAGTCATTTATTTATATTTTTCTGGTCCTGACTATCTGCTATGAGACAACACTTCGGATCCGCCAGTATGAGTACTGGCAGATTATGGCTGCATTTGCAGTGGCCATCGGTGCCGTTTTTGTGTTGCAAATCCTTTATCAAGACAAGTATACGATCAATCAGGCATTTCTGAATTTTGGTTTTCTTTTATGCTATCTGGTTGTTTTCGCACTACAGAAACATGGACTCCGAAAAAAAGAGAGCAGCGCGAAGTATGGCGGAACCATTTCACAGATCGTGTTGTTTGTTCTGCTGTTTGTCCTGTGTGTGGCCGAAGCTTCGGTGAATACCAATGAGACCGGATACAGCACGACAGACCGTGTAACCTACACTGAGGATAATGCGGACATCAAAAACTTGCTACACTCTGTGGATGACGGCAGTTTCTACCGGGTGGAAAAAGCAAAGCGCAGAACTAAAAATGACGGCGCATGGCTAGATTATCACCCGGCCTCCATTTTTTCTTCCACTACGTTGAAAGCTCTGTCCAAGATATACGCAAGCTTCGGCATGCAATCTAATACTAATTCGTTCGCGTATTACGGCAATACGCCGTTTACATCCGCTCTGCTGAGCGTGAAATACAAACTGTCGGAGACTGCACTGGATGATCCGCTGTATACCTATGTGGGCGGAGAAGATCATGCTTTCCTTTATGAAGCAAAATATGTACTGCCGCTCGGATTCATGGTGAAGGAAACGACACAGGCGGAAGTGAATCCATCCAACACAGATCCGTTCCAGGTGCAGAACGACCTGATTAAAGCTGCCTGTGGCGCAGGACCTGTCTTTGTGGAGCAGGGACACAAGAGCGGAGAAACGATCGAGATCACAGTAGAAGAAGATGGGCGGAAATTGGTCTATGTGGAAGATAAACTGGACAACCTGAAAGTGGATATCTACCGGAACGGCAACGCTTATCTGAATAAGAACTACAGCGCGACGGAATGCAAGATCATTGTGGATCTGGGCGAATTCAAGAAAGGTGACAAGATCGTCCTGTCCACAACAGATCAGGAAATCGGCTCGCTCTCTGTAATAGAAGCAGATCTGGATATGGAAGCCTTTGAAAAAGCTATGAAAGCGCTTTCTGCTGCTCCGTGGGAGATCACGGAATTCACGGACGCGCACCTGAAGGGGTCTGTCAAGGTGGAGAAGGGAAGAACGATGCTCTTTACCACGATCCCGTATGAAAAAGGCTGGACAGTCTACGTGGATGGCGTGAAAACAGAATATAAAGGATTCTATGACGCGTTCATTCAGATCCCGCTGACAGAAGGACAGCATGAGGTCGAAATGATCTACCATGCGCCGGGACTTCTGATCGGCGCCATCATCTCTGCAGCCGCCATTATTCTGTTTGTTATTCTTTGCGTCATAAAAAGAAAAAAACAGAGAAAAAATCCTTGAAAATCACATCTTTTTCGATTAAAATACTAAAGTTGCGTTAAGTAAACACTTCGGCCGATCCCGAAGGACGTGCCCTGTCACAAGTAACTTCAGGGTCCCTTGGGGAGATGACAGCCGGAGGAAGCAAAAAAACAAGAAGGAGGGATATGACATGAGCGTTATATCAATGAAACAGTTACTTGAAGCAGGTGTGCATTTCGGACACCAGACCAGAAGATGGAACCCGAAAATGGCTCCATACATCTATACCGAGCGGAACAATATCTATATTATCGATCTTCAGAAGACCGTCGGTATGATCGATGACGCATTTGATGCGATCTCTGACATTGCTGCACAGGGCGGCACCATTCTTTTCGTTGGAACCAAGAAACAGGCACAGGAAGCAATCCGTACCGAAGCAGAGCGCTGCGGTATGTTCTATGTCAATGAAAGATGGCTCGGCGGCATGCTGACCAATTTCAAGACGATCCAGAGCCGTATCAAACGTCTGAAAGACATCGAGAAGATGGAAGAGAACGGAACGTTTGACGTGCTGCCGAAGAAGGAAGTCATCGAGATCCGGAAAGAGCAGGAGAAACTGGAGAAGAACCTGGGCGGCATCAAGGAAATGAGAAAAGTTCCGGATGCAATCTTCGTTGTTGACCCGAAGAAGGAAAAGATCTGTGTACAGGAAGCACATAAGCTTCATATTCCGCTGATCGGTATCTGCGATACCAACTGCGATCCGGATGATCTGGATTATGTGATCCCGGGCAATGATGACGCGATCAGAGCTGTGAAGCTGATCGTCGCTAAGATGGCGGACGCTATCATCGAAGCAAACCAGGGTGAAGAATATGAAGTAACGGAAGCAGCTGAAGGTGCAGAGGCTGAAGAAGTCGTAGAAGCAGCTGCAGAAGAAGCTGTTGAGGAATAAAGGAGGAAACAGGCATGGCAGAAGTAACCACAGCTTTAATCAAAGAATTAAGAGAACTGACTGGCGCCGGCATTTTAGCATGCAAGAACGCGCTCGTTGAAACAGATGGCGATATGGATGCAGCTGTTGAGATCCTCCGTAAAAAGGGCGAGGCTCAGGCAGTCAAGAAAGCCAGCAGAATCGCAGCAGAAGGAATCGTCCGTGTTGTTGTAAAAGACAATACCGCAGTTATGGTCGAAGTGAACTCCGAGACAGACTTTGTTGCAAAGAATGAAAAATTCCAGAAATTCGTTGACGATGTTGTTGAGAGCATTTTTGCCTGTGACGCAGCAGATGTCGACGCACTTGCAAATGAGAAGTTTGCTGGGGATCCGTCCAAGACAGTCGGAGAGGCGCTGGTAAGCCTGATCGCTACCATTGGTGAGAAGATCACGATCAGAAGATTTGTGAAGATCACCACGGATGGCGTCCTTGTTCCTTATATCCATGGCGGCGGACGTATTGGCGTTCTGGCTGAAGCAAATGGACTGGACGGCATTGAAGAAGCATTGAAAAACATTGCAATGCAGGTTGCAGCAATGAATCCGCAGTATATCAGCCGCTCTGACATGAGCGATGAAGAAGTTGTAAAACTGAGAGAGATCACAGTTGACAGCGCACTTAACACTCCGGAATCTCTTCCGGCACCGCTTCTTAAGAATCTTCTTGCACAGGCAGCAGACGGCAGCCTGTTCACGGAAGCAGATGCAGCTGCTTACGAAGAGCAGAAGAACAATCTGAAATATGTGTTCAATTTCCTTTCTGCTGAAGCAAAGACCACAGTTGCAGATCTTGCCATGAAAGCAAAGGAAACGATCACAGCGGATAAGATCTTCGGCGGACTGGTAGAAGGCCGTGTTGCAAAACAGCTGAAAGAGATCTGCCTTCTTGACCAGACTTATGTCAAGGCAGAAGACGGTAAGCAGACCGTGGCTCAGTACTTAAAGACTGTGAACCCGGATCTTGCGATCAAACAGGTCGTCCGTTTCGAAGTCGGCGAAGGCATCGAGAAGAGACAGGAAAACTTTGCGGAAGAAGTTGCAAAGCAGATGGGCAACTAATCCTTATTTGACAGATAAACAAAATTGATACATGGGGGCTCAGGGGTATCCTGAGCCCGACTTTTCAAAAAAAGTGAAAATATCAAAGGTTAATGATTTTACACAAGGAAAGATACTGGGACCGCTTCTGAAATTCACGGTTCCGATCCTGCTCGCGCTGCTGGTACAGTCCCTGTACGGCGCGGTGGATCTGCTGATCGTCGGACAGTTCAGTACTACGATCAGTGTTTCCGGCGTATCTATGGGAGCACAGGTTACAAACAGTCTGATGATGGTCATTGCCAATCTTGCAATGGGCACGACGGTTCTTTTGGGACAGTTCATCGGTCAGAGAAAACTGGAGGAGGGCGGAAGAACGGTTGGGAACAGTATCTGGCTGTTTGGAGCGCTTGCTGTAATCTGTATGGTGCTGCTGTTTACTTGTGCTGCACCGGCTCTTCGGATGTTCCGTTTGCCGGAAGCTTCCATGGGAGAAGGCACGATCTATATCCGGATCTGTTCTGCGGGATATATTTTTATCGTTGCCTATAATATTATCGGATCCGTGCTCCGGGGAATCGGTGATTCCAAGACCCCATTGATCACGGTGTCGATCGCATGTGTTGTTAATATCCTTGGTGACCTTCTTCTGGTTGCGGTATTTCATATGGCTGCTGCAGGCGCTGCCATTGCAACTGTTGCGGCACAGGCAGTCAGTGTTGTGATTTCGCTCATCATCGTGAAAAAGAAGGGATTGCCTTTCCATTTCGGAAAAGACAGCATGAAACTGGACTGGAAACTGATCGGCAGGATCCTGAAACTGGGAGCACCACTGGGCTTGCAGGAAATCGTTGTGACCGGCTCATTCCTCATCAATAGTTCTGTTGTGAATACCCTGGGAGTCGTGGCTTCCGCCGCAGTCGGCGTAGCCGGCAGACTGTTTGGTTTTGTCATGTTGTTTCCGAGTGCCTTTATGCAGTCAACTTCCGCGTTTGTCGCACAGAATATCGGAGCAGAGCGGATCGACCGGGCAAAGAAAGCATTGTTTCATGGAATCTGGCTGTCCCTTGCGTTTGCCACGTTGATGTCCTTCTTCTCCATCCTTCACGGAACATGGCTGACCCAGATATTTTCCAGAGACCCGGACGTGATCCTGTCTGCGTCGGAGTACCTGAAAGCATACGGTATTGATACATTTCTGACATCCGTTTTATTCTGCTTCATCGGCTTCCTGAACGGTTGCGGAAAAACGACAGTTACGATGATACAGGGATTTGTCGGAGTCGCAGTCAGAATCCCGGGAGCATTCCTGCTCCTTAAGATCGGAGGAGGGGATATGTTCCTGCTCGGTTTGGCGACGCCGATCGCTTCCGTTTTCCAGGTGATCCTCTGCATCGTCTATTATCTGATCGTGAAGAAGAGTCTGGAAAAACAGTATGGAGGGGGCATCCCGAAGCCGGAAATGGCAGAAGGATAGACGGAATCTGATCAACAAAGCAGTGCTTTTTATTCAACAAAAGCACTGCTTTTTTTGTTTGTTTTATACAATTCTATATGGTATACTTGCCATGTAGTATAGCAGAAATGCTCAATATTATATTATTTAGGAGGAGAAACATGAAAACATTGAAAAAAGTTGCAGCTCTGTTGCTTGCTACACTGTTTGCAGTAACATTGCTTGCAGGCTGCGGTGGCGGCGGCAAAGAGGAGCCACAGGGCTCTGGCGCAGCACCAGCTCCGTCCGCAGGCGGCACCATTAAGATCGGTTATGTCAACCCGACGACCGGCCCTCTTGCAGGTAATGGCGAAGGCTGTGACTGGGTAGTAAAACAGATCGAAGATTATGTTAACAATGAGATGGGCGGCATTGAAGTAGACGGTGCTAAGAAAAACATCAAAGTCATCGTTTACGATTCCACATCTAATCAGCAGACAGCAGCTGATATGGCTCAGAAACTCTGCGTTGAGGATGAGGTCGACCTGATCGTTGCAATTCAGACACCTGAGACTGCTATCCCGGTTGAGGCACAGGCTGAGATCAACGAAGTTCCATGTATTGGTATCCAGGCACCAGTCGATCCGTGTGCTTTCGCATCCGATACACATGACTGGACGGTACATGCATTCTGGACCATCGACAACATTTATGAAGCTCATAAAGCTCTTTGGACAGCAGCAGGTTACGGCCCGGGCACCGGCGCTAAGATTGGTCTTGCATTTGCAAACGATGCAGACGGAACCGCATGGCATGACACATTCGTTAAGAAACTTCCGGAAGACGGCTATGTTGTAGTTGATCCGGGTCAGTACCCATCCGGAACCGATGACTTCTCGAACGTTGTCAAAGCATTCAAAGATGCTGACATTGATATCCTTGCAGGAACCAACATTCCTCCGGATTTCTCCAACCTCTTCACACAGATGCAGGCTGCAGGCGTTCAGGTTGACGCTATCACAATGGGTAAGTGCTGCCTGCTTCCAGGTGACGTTGTTGCATTAGGCGAGAACGTGGAAGGTATCCTTTCCGAGGTCTGGTGGGCACCGGAATATCCATACGTTTCTGAACTGACAGGTATTGACTGCCCGACCCTGGGTGCAAACTACCTGAAAGACAACGGTGGCGTTATGCCGCAGCCGGCTGGCTATGCATATGCAGCATTAGAGCTTGCAGTTGAAGCATTCCAAAAAGCAGGAACCACGGATAAAGCGAAAGTCTTTGAAGCAATGAAGTCTCTTGATGTTGAGACGATCGTCGGACCTATCAAATATGACAAGGAAATGAACGGCCTTGCATATTCTGATACCGTCGTTGCAGGCGGACAGTGGCAGAAAGGCGATGACGGTGAGTGGCATCTGATCGTGATCGACGCTTCCCTGTATCCGGAACTTCAGGGCGCAGTTGCAGGCGAGTACAAACCTGGAAACGCAACCCAGAAGTAATCATCTGAAGGAACAAACAAAGACGAATATCGATAGGTGGAGGGCTTTTTGGAAGCTCTCCACCTTGTCGAATTATTGAAAGCCTCAAAGGAGGACACAATGGGGAATATCTTAACTTTTGAGCATGTTGACGCGGGCTA
>JAFZKG010000059.1 GCA_017553695.1 Lachnospiraceae bacterium | reverse complement strand
GCAGACAATAACACGAAAAATTCCGATAAATCCGATTACTATCAGGCAGTCATGATCTATCAGTCGATGTCGGGCGATGCAGCGGAAGGACTTGCAGCATTTACCATGACAGGCGGATCGCTGACAAATGCCAACGGAGATGTCTTCTTCGTGAATAACACAGTCACGACGATCACTCTCGAGGATGTAGAAATCGTAAATCAGGACGCTGACGGAGTGTTTTTAAGAGCCGCTGCAGCAGGCTGGGGATCTGCCGGATCAAACGGCGGCAAGGTCAATCTTTACCTGAAGGATCAGACGCTGGATGGCGAGATCATAGTGGACAGTGTTTCAGCTCTGAATATGTATCTTGCATCCGATACGACCTATACAGGAGCCGTAAACACAGCAGCTGAAGGCGATATATATGCGGAAATCGAATCCGGATCGAAGTGGGTTCTGACCGCGGATTCGTATATCACAGCATTAACCTGTGATGCAGACGGGATCGATCTGAACGGACATACATTATATGTGAACGGTGAAGCATACGCCGCAGGAACGGCATCGACAGGAATCGCTATTGAAATGGCAAGTGCGTCAACCGGAAACGGCGGAGGTCCGGGTGGTATGCCGGGCGACCCTCCTCAGGGAGGCCCGGGTGGTATGCCGGGTGACCCTCCTTCGGGTGACCCTCCGCAGGGAGGTCCGGGCGGAGAAGGCGGTGAACCACCGGAAAAATCATAATTGAGCGAACGGCAAAAAGTTTTAGAAACAAGAGAAAGGAATCAAAATGAAAATAGCAGTTACGTATGACAATGGAGAAGTCTTTCAGCATTTCGGACATACCGAGACATTTAAGATCTATGAGGTTCAGGACGACAAGATTATATCCACCGAACTTTTCGCATCTAACGGAAGCGGGCATGAAGCACTCGCCACACTGCTGGAAGAAAAGGCAATCGATGTCTTGATCTGCGGTGGAATCGGTGGCGGCGCAGAGGCAGCTTTAGAAATGTGCGGAATCGAGTTATGTGCCGGAGCATCCGGGAATGCGGATGAAGCAGTGGAAGCGTATCTTCGGGGAGAGCTGACGAATACCGGAGCGAACTGCGATCATCACGGGGAAGAACACGATTGTGAGCATGACTGCAGCAGCTGCGCCGGATGTCATAGTGAACCGCCGATTACCGGAAAGAATGTCGGGAAAACTTGCCGGACTCATTACAGGGGCACATTTAATGATGGTACGCAGTTTGATTCCTCTTACGACAGAGGCGAACCGCTGGAGTTTATATGCGGCGCAGGCATGATGATCCGGGGATATGATGCCGCCGTTGCCAATATGGAAGTAGGAGAAACGGTGGAGGTCCATCTGATGCCGGAGGAAGCCTATGGAGAGATCAATCCAAATGCGATCTTTACAGCAGAAATAGAGAATATGCCTGGCGCTGAAGAAGTGGAAGTCGGGCAGCAGGTATTTTTGCAGAATATGTTTGGAAACCCGGTTCCGGTCAAAGTGATCGCGAAAGATGAAAAAACGATCACGTTTGATGCAAATCACGAAATGGCAGGTAAGGAGTTGAACTTTACTATTGAATTAGTGGAAGTGCGTGACTAGAAGCAATCGTTTGAGCTTCTACAAGGTGGGCATATTGCCCACCTTTTTTCATGAGTTCGACATGATTTCCCATTTCCTGAACAGTATTATCATCAATGACCGCAATCATATCCGCGTTCCGGATCGTACTCAGACGATGCGCGATAATGATGGATGTGCGTCCTTTTGCAAGCTCATCAAAAGCACTCTGGATACGGATCTCTGTCATGCTGTCCAGAGCAGACGTCGCCTCATCCAGGATTAGGATCGGCGGATTTTTCAGGAACACTCTGGCGATGCCGATACGCTGTTTTTGGCCACCGGAAAGCATCACGCCACGCTCCCCGATATAGGAGTCATAGCCATTTGGCATTTCCATGATCTCGTTATGGATCTCGGCCCGCTTTGCCGCTTCCCTGATTTCATCCATGGTCGCATCCGGCTTGCCATATGCGATGTTTTCGCGGATGGTTCCCGCAAACATGAATACATCCTGCTGCACGATCCCGATGGCTTGCCGGAGAGAGCGCTGCGTCACATCCCGCACATCGATGCCATCGATCGTAATTGCGCCATCCGAAACATCGTAGAAGCGGGGAATCAAATGACATAGCGTGGTCTTGCCGCCACCGGAAGGTCCTACGACAGCAAAGCAGTTTCCTGCATGGATCTCCACATTAATATTGTTCAGGACAGCAGGAGCCTCCTCGTCTTCTTTTGTAGGCGCATAGGAAAAGGAAACATTTTTTATGGAGATGTTTCCTTTGACATTTTTCAGTTCGATTGCATCCGGCTTATCAGTGATTTCCGGATTGGTTCTCATCAGTTCCAGGAAACGTTTGAAGCCGGCCATTCCGGCCATGTATTGTTCGATAAAAGCGACCAGTTTCCGGACTGGCGAAATGAATGTGGAAACATAGAGACTGAATGTGACCAGCTCGATATAGTTCATGGAATCCTTCATGATGAAATATCCGCCGGCAGCAATGACTAGAACGGAAAGCAGGGACAAGGCAAACTCCATGCCTCCGCCAAAGATTCCCATGATCTTATAGTAATCTTTTTTGGCGCCCAGATATTTTTTATTCGAATCGCGGAATTTCTCCATCTCGATCTCTTCATTCGCAAACGCTTTAGCCGTGCGGATGCCTGAGAAGCCGGATTCGATCGATGCATTAATCTCGGAAGTGCGCACCTTGACCTGCGTGCTTTTTTCTGCCATCTTTCGTCTTAAGATCACGGAGAAGATGACAAAGCATGGAATGACAGCGAATACGATTAAAGCGAGTCTCCATTCAATCGTGCAGAGAATGCAGAATGCACCGATGATCGTCACGCAGGAAATAAACAGATCCTCCGGACCATGATGCGAGAGTTCGGTAATCTCAAACAGATCGTTCGTAACTCGGCTCATCAGCTGGCCGGTACGATTTTTGTCGAAGAAAGAAAAGCTGAGTTTCTCAATATGGCCAAACAGTTCATCACGCAAGTCCGCCTCGATAAAAGTTCCCATTCGATGTCCCCAATAAGTAATAATGAAGTAGAGGACTGCTTTTAAAAGATAGGCAGCGATAAAGATCGCCATCACCGTAAAGAACGTTTTGAACAGATGGTCCGGCAGATACATCTCCATGCTTTTTTTCGAGAAAAAAGGAAAGAGCAGATCAATGGCGCTGACCGCCAGCGCACAGGCCATATCCAGTGAAAAGAGTCCCAGATGACCTTTGTAATGCTGCACAAACAGCTTGATGGTTCCGCTGTTTTTATAATCAAATTTCATGTTGATCTCCGCGTTTTAATACAGATATATATCAGAATGCCCCCAATAACTGTAGCATACCCCGGGGTAATTGACAATTTAACGAACCGGATCCTTCTGTCGTTAATGCATGGGGTTTTGAGCAATATCCCGATTTGCCAGGTACATTTTTGGCGTCTTGTGCATGGCATTTCGTACAATATCTACATTTGCCATGTAAATCAGCCTCTTTTTATACAGGGCATTTCGCTGAAGTTTCTTTTTTCCCATGTACAACTGCCTCTTTCTGCTGAATTGCGTCCAGAAAGTCACGTCTGCATTGGCAAAGAAAACAGATATATTGAGAAAAAGCAGTATTATATGTACTTAAAACAGCTTAATTGCTGTTCAAAAAGCCAAAAAATGATATGATACATATAAGAGATAGCATAAATACTTGTACTTGATTGGGAGGATACTATGAAAAAAAAGATTTCATTACTTGTTGTTAGTGTATTAATAATAAGTATGCTGGCCGTTTTAACAGCCTGCGGAGGCTCATCATCTGGCGGGGGGAATGAAGAAGCGCAAAACAATGCAGCAGAAGAAGCCATCGTTCCGGATGCTGTAGTTAGCAACCCGGGAGTAGAGGTATTGGAAGAGTATGGCGAGTCCGTCATTGAAGATAATGAATATTGCTCCATCACCGTCACAGGTTTGGTGGAAGATACATTCCAGGATGGTTATGGACTCAATTTGCTTCTCAAAAACAAAACAGATAAAGATTTTGAGTTATCGCTTGGTGATGTTTCTGTCAATGGATTTATGTGCATAAATGATAGAGGCTGGGTAAGGCAGGTTAGTGCGGGACAGGAGAGTGATACGCAAATCATGCTCCCGAAGGATCATTTTGAAGCAATAGGAGCAGCTCAGCCGTTTAATTTTGATTTTCATGTATATATTTATGACCCGGATGACATGATGGCGGATTCGTTGGTTGATAAGTATTATTCGTATGGTGTTGAAGGAGGCGCTTCATCCTATTCGACGGATGATATGGAGCTCATATTTGATAATGGCGTTTGCGCGCTGTATGTTGTAGAACGCAACAATGATCCAACCGAGGGTTATACGATGAAAGTTTATCTGGAAAATCACTCTAATCTGGATCTGGAGTTTTTATCTGGTGCAGTAATCAATTATGATGATTGTTTTCAATCTTGGTGGAAGCCAGTCAGTGCCGGGAAAAATGCTGTTTTAGATATTAATTGGCCGGCTTCAGTGCTTGAGGAAAATGGCGTTACTAATATTGAGAAAATCACTTTTGATTTAACGGTATCAACAGATCCCCTGAGTATTGAACCAGGAGCGGAAGAGTATTCATATAGAGAAAAATTTGTCATTACTCCGTAAACAACCAGGACAACTTTTTAAAAGACCGGCGATTGCCGGTCTTTTTTATTTCCAAAACACGCCGTGTTCTTTGAACATCCGCATCATTTCATTAGTCAGGCTGTAGGAATCGGGCTGCAGTTCGATCTCGGACGGCAGTTTCCAGAGAGCCAGGCGGAGCTCGTTATCATCTAATACGACTTCGTTGCTGCCGTCGGTTTCACAGTAGTAACCTGTCAGCATATCGTTCGCGATTCCCCAAGGCTGTGACTTGTAGTAAGTCACATTCTTTACTTTCAGGCCGGTCTCTTCCAGAACCTCTCTTGCGACAGTCTCTTCTAAAGTTTCCCCGATCTCCGCAAATCCTGCCACGAGAGCAAAGTGACCATAACCTTCTTTGTATTGCGTGACCAGTAACCGTTCCCCGTCAGTTACTCCGACGATGACGGCAGGCATGATGCGCGGATATATATTTCGATTACAGTGTGGGCAGTGCATGGCGCGCTCGTAGTCGCTGTGAACATTTTTGCCACCGCATCTTCCGCAATAAACGCTGTCTTTGTACCAGGAAGCGAGATGATAGCCCGTGAACATGATCATGCCGAAAACATTTTCAGCAATTCGCCGTAACGCGAAGAGATCCCGGTATTCAAACCCATCCAGTTCATGGAGGCCTCCGCTGATGTCCAGAAAATATTCTGTTTCGTCAATTGCGAAGGCATAGACGATTTTGTCAGGCTTTCCGAGTTGCTCAAATGTCGGAAAGACGATTGCATCTTCGGAAGCGCGCACCAGTATCTTCCGCTCATCAAAACAGAGGACCGGTGATCCCTTTACCGGGGCCGCATCCTTTCGGAATTCATTATGAAATTTGTGAGGTGTAATATCCTGAATCATATCTAGGGCAAGGATACATTTTTTGTTGTCAGAAGGCAAGATAGATTTAAGATGGTCCTATTTTATCGATTCGACCTGTACAGCAAAAGGTGAAAATAGGGATGTATTTTTTTCAATTATTTTCACCCCTGTCCAAAGATTTACCTCTGTAGGGGTGAATCGCTATGAAGAAAGGAAATGGCACAACGTCTTTTCCCTATCCATAATCCCCGCACTCTGTTATACTGAAAAAAAATAAAAAGGAGGATGGTGCGTCAGTGCCGTTTGATAGGATGAATAAGTATTCACATTTGCTCTCGCCGATCATGATCGGGGGAGTGCAGTTTCGGAACAGGATCTTTCATTCGCCGACCGGAGTGTCGATCGATCCGGAGCGGTATTGTATTGGTTATTACGAAAGAAAAGCAATCGGCGGAGCTGCTTCCGTATGTGTCGGTGACGGCTGCCCGAACATAGCCGGAAGAGCCAGAAAATCGCAGATCAACCTGTGGGATTCAACCTACAGAACAGCCATGGCGGACCTGGCGCACTCCATCACCCGGCATGGCGCAGTGGCATCGATGGAACTCCTGGATGCCGGAACGCAGGCGGCCTATTCCGCTTCGCTGGGCTATGAACTTTACGGACCGGTAGAAGGCGTCACCCCGAACGGGACGCCAATCAGGATGATGGATGAAGACAAGATTATGGAAGTCATCGAACAGCATGCCAGGGCAGCGCTGTACTGCAAGACAAGCGGCTTCAACATGGTCACGGTCCATGGCGGGCACGGATGGCTGATCACCCAGTTCCTTTCCAAAGACAACAACCGGAAAGATAAATGGGGCGGAACCCCGGAGAACCGGGCCCGTCTGGCGAACGCGATCATCGACCGGATCCATCAGGTCTGCGGCAGTAATTTCCCTGTCGAGATCCGGATCGTCGGCGATGAAGTGTATGAAGGCGGCTACCATATCGAGTTTGGCATCGACCTGGCGCGTCAGTTGGAGGGACATGCAGATCTGATCCATGTATCGACTGGCTCGCATGAAGTGCCGGATGTTTTCACCGT
>JAFZKG010000058.1 GCA_017553695.1 Lachnospiraceae bacterium | reverse complement strand
TCAGTCCGTTCTCCACGTATTTGAAGAAATCTGCGTTCTTTTCCTCGCCATTGTAGAAGTACCGGGAAGCTCTGTCATTCAGATATGCCTTCTTCAGTGATTCATCCGTCCCTCGCTCATAATATTTCGTAAACAGCTGCGGAATGAGTTCTGAATAATCATGCGTCTCGATCGTACGCCTCAGGATCCGCTCCGGAAGCGTATCGTCTTCGATCCCGTATGCATTGCCCGCGCGGTACAGATCCAGCATCACTTCCAGCTTATCATCGTAATACCGCAGCAGATACTGAAAGATCTCTTTATCGAAAGTCGTCTTTACAAAACTCTGCTCACACATCGCAAGAAGCAGATCGTCCTGTTCATAATTGCTGACTTCCACCAGCACTTTGGAAAGCTTCGCGATGCTGTTCACATCCACATACTCAAATCCGCCCTTTTCGATCTCGTCATACGCATCCTTGTAAAGAGAACGCTCGATCATGATATCGATCAGCTTCCCTCTTGTCTCCGGTGCAAGATCAAACTTGAAGAAGCCGATCAGTTCATCGTAGACCTCCTGCTCCCGCGAATTCCGCGAGAAATAAAGGACCGTGTCATTCAGCAGTTTCTGTATATAGGAGATCCGGAAGTCGGAGCCTTTCAGGTGGTTTGCCAGATAATGCAGGATCTCCACCGGATCTTTATAGGCACGTGTCAGAGGAAGCGTATCCTCCATGAGCATATAGTCATCCAGCGGCACCCCTTTGATGCAAAGGTCGATGTATTCCTTCTGGCTGATCAGTTCCCGCATCTCGTACGGAATGTTGGAATAGATGTTTCCTCTTGCATCCTTAAACAGGATGATCGCGCTGCCGGAATAGATCTTCACCAGACACTTGCCATCTGACAGCAGCACGTCCTGATATACATTCAGCTCGTTGTGAATGACCATCACGCTCGTCATGCGGGAAGACCGGCAGACGACCTCTCTTGTTGCAAGAATCTCAAACAAGGATCGCTGGATCGGGAACGTCAGCAGATGGTTTGCCAGAATATCACGGTAAATGATCACCATATGCTTGTTTTCCGCGCCATGCACAGCCTTCTTCTCCGCAAAGGTCACCATGGCTCCGAGGCTTGCTTTATAGTAATCCGGATAATTGTCTTTGTTGGATACCAGGTTCGCATAGAAGTATGGCAGATACTCCTCATAGGCACCCGGATCCGCAAACACAGATTCCATCGTCCGCGTCGGGATCAGATCATAATTTTCTTCATCGATGGATTCCAGATAGTACCGGAACAGATCCGGAATATTATCCACATACTCCCGCAATGCTTCCGCATAATACGGGTGGTTTTCTTTTTCTTTATTATCGCTCAGGACCAGCAGCCTGCAGACTGCCATCAGGATGTTCCGCGTCTTGAAACGCTCGTACATCATCTTCAGCACTTTCACTGCGACCGGAAGATTGATCTTACGCAGAGAATTCTCTTCGGATTCCATGATCAGTTCTGCAAACCGGCTGCAGAGGTTCGCATTCACATAATTGGACTTTGCCCCGAAATGCAGCACCTGCAGTTCGAAATCGGATGCATCGCAAAGATACTGCGGGCTTCTGCGGAAGACCTCCAGCGCTTCCAGATACATGATCGGACTGTAGCAGCCCTGTTCAAAGCAATCCAGAAGGGAATCCAGTTTCAGTCCCTGCTGCTTGCCGTAGTTCTCATCCAGATTGATCAGGACCCAGAGGATCTTCCAGCTCGGATTGAGCTTGTAAGCTGCACGCACCCGGCGGGCGGCCTCCTCGATCTGACGCTCGTCCCGCTCATACAGGCATTCCACGTAGTAGAAATAGCAGACCAGTTCGTAGTCTGTATTGGTAAGCTTCGCAATCTGCTCCGCCATGAATTCCAGAATGTTCGCAGCATTGGTATACTGCTCCAGCAGGATATACATCTGGGCCTGATACAGCATCAGGAACATCGCGTTGCGGTCGTTCCCGCCTTCATCTCCGATGATCTCGTTGGATTTTTCCATCCAGTCATACGGATCCATCAGGCCGCGCTTGTAATCCAAATAGTAGTGCATCAGCGCAGATGTCTTCTTACGCGGATTATAATCATCCAGCGCACTTTTGACTTTGATGTTCACCACGACCGGGATCTTGAATTCCTGTGTGGAGGAACGCAGCACGATCTGGGAATAATTCTTGCCCGCATGAAGCCGCTTCTCTACGATGGTGATTGGGAAGTAATAGACGCCTCCCACAAAATCATCGCTGGTGATGATGCGCTTGCCGAGCGTAATGAAGGATTCCGGTACCGTCGCTTCGATCTCGAAATAGCCTTCGCTGACCATCTTCATGTCCAGCTTCACAACAGTATTTTCGGTGATATTGGAAACAGCCACGATCTCCGGTGCAACGGAAAAAGAAGCCGGTTCCTTTTCTCCTGTTGCAACCAGATACTCTTCTGTCGCTATTTTTTTGTTCTGTCCAAGCTGTAAGGCTTTTTCCAGTACTTCGTTCATGGTCTGTTTATTGATCCCGTTTCCTTAACCGGTCTAAACGCTCTTTCATCGTTTTTTCATAGCCCAGACTGCCCGGGTGGTAAAAAGTCTTCCCGACCAGTTCATCCGGCAGATACTGCTGCTTCACATAATGCTCCGGATAATCATGTGCGTATTGATATCCCACTCCATGTCCCAGCTTGCCGGCACCGTCATAATGCGCATCCTGCAGATGCGGCGGCACCGTCTTGATGTCTGTTGTCCGGACTGCCTCCATGGCTTCATCGATCGCCATGACTGCTGAATTACTCTTCGGTGCACCGGCTACATAAAGCACGGCTTCCGCCAGAATGATCCTTGCCTCCGGCATACCGATCACATGGACTGCCTGCTGCGCGGCCACTGCCAGCTGCAGTGCACGCGGATCCGCACATCCGACATCTTCTGCCGCGCAGATCATGATCCTTCTGGCAATGAAGTTCACATCTTCTCCGGCATACAGCATTTTTGCCAGATAATAGATGGCTGCATCCGGATCACTTCCCCGCATGCTTTTTATGAACGCGGAGATGGTATCGTAATGATTGTCTCCGTTTTTATCGTATCTTACATTTTTCCGCTGCACGCACTGTTCCAGGATCTCCGAAGTCAGACGGATCTCTCCATTTTCCGGTTCCGTTGTGAGCACAGCCAGTTCGATCGCATTCAATGCCACACGGGCGTCCCCGCCGGCAAAATCGCTGATGAAAGAAAGCGCATCCTCATCGATCTTCGCATGATACATGCCCATGCCGCGTTCGGTATCGGACAAAGCCGTCTCCACGATCCTGCGGATGTCTTCCTGCTCCAGCGGTTTTAATTCAAAGATCATCGAGCGGCTGATCAGCGCGCTGTTGACCTCAAAGTACGGATTTTCGGTAGTGGCACCGATCAGGATGATGGTTCCATCCTCCACAAATGGAAGGAGATAATCCTGCTGTGCCTTATTGAACCGGTGGATCTCGTCGATGAACAGAATCGTCTTGCGTCCGTATGCGCCGCGTGTGACTTTGGCCTGCTCTACTACATCCACCATGTCTTTTTTTCCTGCCACGGTGGCATTCAATTGTTTGAAGTCCGCACTGGTCGTATTGGCGATCACTTTTGCCAGCGTCGTTTTTCCCGTT
>JAFZKG010000057.1 GCA_017553695.1 Lachnospiraceae bacterium | reverse complement strand
GCAACAGCAGAAGCCAATGAACTTCGCAGAGCAGCAATGCAGTATACGGATAATTCTCTAGCAGAGATCCAGGATATCCTTTCTGACGCGATCGAGAACCTGACTGTCAAGAACGATGCGATCATCCGCTCACTGGAATCCACATTAGATGTGACCACACAGAACCGGAAGGAACTGCATGCATCTCCGCTTCCGGAATCCACCTATGCGATCCGGAAAGAAGTGGAAGAATCCTATGAGCTGTATGAGGACCGTCCGGAAGCTGAACCGGAAGATACCACCTATTCGGATGATTACAATGAGTATCAGGACGAGTACGACGAAGAATATAACGAAGAGTACAAGGACGAATTCGATAACTACGACGACTATGACAACTATGACGACTTCGATGATTACGAAGACGCCCCGGAGGAATTTGAAGAGCCTGTCTACGGCCAGCATAATCCGAACCGGTTCTCTTACGCGGATCCTCTGGAGGCAGACCTGCTGGATGAGGATAACGTGGAAGAGATCACGAACTTCAGTCTTGATATCAGCGATTTTAAATAAACGAAAACAGACGCCGGGCCATCAGTGCCTGGCGTTTTACAAACGATAGCATATATGAGATTTTTCAACATTGCCAGCGGAAGCAGCGGCAACGCCACTTACATAGGGACAGACAGCACACACATCCTTCTTGATGCCGGGATCAGCAGAAAAAGGATCACGGACGGACTTTCCGGAGCCGGCATCACGCTTTCAGACATCGACGCGATCCTGATCACTCACGAACATATCGATCATATTTCTTCTTTGGGCGTTCTCTTGCGCACAAAGGAGATTCCTGTTTATGCGACACCGGGAACGATCGAAGGGATCCGCAGTTGTCCCCTTTTAGGGAGTTATCCGCAGGATCTTTTTGTACCGATCGAAGTGGATCAGGATTTTGGGATTGGCGATCTGTCTTTCCGTGCACTTTCCATTTCCCATGACGCAAATGATCCGGTCTGTTACCGCTTTGAAAACGACGGGAGAAAAGGTGCTGTGGTTACCGACCTGGGCGTGTGCAATGATTATCTGGCTCAGGAGCTGACTGACCTTCATTTTTTGATGCTGGAAGCGAACCATGACCGACGCATGCTGGAAGTGGGACCATATCCGTATCCGTTAAAAAGGCGGATCATGGGAGAAAAGGGACATTTGTCCAATGAGGATGCAGGCCTCTTTCTTTCCCGGGTCCTTCATGATAAAATGAACAGGATCATGCTGGGACATATCAGCCGGGAAAACAACACCCGGGAGATTGCTCTCCTGGCAGTACAGAATGAGATCAATGGCGCGGATAATCCGTATCATGCGGATGATTTTGACATTCTTGCGGCAAGACGGGATGCCGTGTCACAGATATTTGAGGTATAGATATGAAGATCACAGGAATCATAGCGGAATACAATCCATTCCATAACGGACATGAGTATCACCTGCAGCAGACCAGAAAGCGTCTGGGCAGTGATTATATCATCGTGGTCATGAGCGGTAATTACGTGCAGCGTGGCGCTCCGACGATCATTGACAAATACAGCCGTTGCGAAATGGCACTGAAGGCAGGTGCTGATCTGGTGCTGGAACTTCCGACCTGCTTCGCGACAGCCAGCGCGGAATACTTCGCATATGGCGGGGTTGCGATCCTGGACAAGCTGAATATTGTGGATGATCTGTGCTTCGGTACGGAGAGCTTAGACTCGGTGGATGTGGATGCGTCGAATGAAGGCGTCCGCGTCGCAGTCCAGAATATCACGGGACAGTTCGGCAAGATTGCAGACCTTCTGGTGGATGAGCCGGAAGAATTCAAGGCCATCCTGCGCCAGGGTCTTAAGGAAGGGCTTTCCCATGCGGCTGCCAGAAGCAAGGCGGTAGGCGAGATCCTGGGAGAAGAGTATGTGACGGTCATGGAGACCTCCAATAATATCCTCGGCGTGGAATACATGAAAGCGCTGCGCAAGCTGGGCAGCAAGATCCAGCCGGCACCAATTGCCAGAAGACTGAATGCACATAATGACATGACGGTTATGGAGGGGTTCTCCTCCGCAACCGCGATTCGAAATGCGATCTATAACAAATATGATATGAACGCGCTTGCCACCACTATCCCGTCATATTCCCTGGATATTCTCATGGACCGCTATCTGGACAGTTTCCCGATCTTCCGGGATGACTTCTCCCTGATCCTCGGGGCAGAGATCCTGAAAGCGAAAGAGAGCAGGGATCTGACAAAGTTCTTCGGCGTTTCCGAAGACCTGGCAAACCGTATTCTGAATCTGAAGAATGATTTTCAGGCGTTTATCCAGTTCCGGGAAGAACTGGCAACGAAAAATATCACGAAAGCGACTGTCAGCCGTGCGCTGATGCACATTGCTCTTGGGATCACGGACGCTGATATGCGTGATCTGTACAATGTTGATGCGATCCGCCACGTGCAGGTGCTGGGATTCCGGAAGGAATCGGCGGATGTCTTTGGCGAGATCAAACGGAATTCAAATGTCAAGCTGGTTTCCAAACTGGCGGATGTCATGAGGGAAGGCGGACAGCAGGACAAGATGCTCGTGCAAAATATCCATGCGGACGAGATGTACCGGATGGTCGCCATGAATAAATACAAATCGGACCTGAAGAATCCGTATACGCAGGAGATCGTTACGATCTGACGGAGGAACATTGATGAAAAAAATGACTCGGAAACTGATCGCGGGAACGGCGATGTTTGCAGCGGCTGCTGTTGTAACTGCGTGCGGAAAAGATCCGGCGACGACAGTTTACGGCCCGCCGGAATATTTTTCACAGGAAGAAGCATCCGAGGAAGTCACAACGACGCATCAGGGTGGGGAGATATTTGAAACTTCAGAGGAGGATACCTATGATCCGTCTCTGGAGATCAACGAGGACGTTTATGGCCCGCCGGAAGCATTTGAAAACTGATCATGACAACAGAAGAATTATATGAACTGAAGAGAAATCAACTGAAGCTGCTTGCCGATTACCGGAAGCAGCTTTATCAGCATCCGATCCTGAAATTCTTTTTTCTGGAGCTGACATTGCGGTGCAATGAAAAATGCCTGCACTGTGGAAGCAACTGCGGGGATGTGCCGTCAGAAGAGTTAACACTGGAGCAGTATCAGAGGATCCTGGATGAGGTCGCAGAAGACTTTGATGTGAAGGATTTTATGCTTTGCATTACGGGAGGGGAGCCGCTGCTCCGGAAGGATTTTTTTGATATCCTCGGATACGCATACGAGAAAGGCTACCGCTGGGGCATGACCACCAACGGAACACTGATCACGCCGGAAGTGGCGCATAAGCTGCGCATGTGCGGCATGAAGACCATTTCCGTCAGCATTGACGGACTCGAAGCTTCTCATGATGCCTTCCGGCAGACACCGGGCGGCTATAAGCGTGCTATGGCGGGAACGCAGAACCTGATCAATGAGGGCGGATTCAAACACATCCAGGTGACCAGTGTCATGAATCATCAGAATCTGCACGAACTGGATGCTTTGTACGAGATTTTCTGTGATATGGATATCGACTCCTGGCGCGTGATCGGGATCGAACCGATGGGCCGGGCGCTTTCGCATCCGGAACTGCTTTTGACTGCGGAAGACCAGCAGTATCTGTTTGATTTCATCCGGAATAAGCGTATGGAACACATGCCGGTCACTTATGGCTGCAGCCATTTCCTCGGGATGAAATATGAGAGGGAAGTCCGGGATAAGTATTTTACCTGTAATGCAGGGATCTATGTTGCCAGCATTTTGTGCAACGGGGATATTGTGGCATGTTTGGATATCGAACGCAGGCCGGAGCTGATCCAGGGGAATATCCTGAAGGAACGGTTCAAAGATGTCTGGGAGAACCGGTTTGAGTTTTACCGCAGAGGACTGGATGAGAGATGCGCGTCCTGTGAGGACTGTGACGCGAAAGAATTCTGCGCAGGCGGTGCTCATCACAGCTTTGACTATGACCGCAATGAGCAGCGCATCTGCTTTAAAGATCAATCTTTCTTTATCCTTTAATCAATTTTGGCTTTTCAGATAATGATCGGCTTTCAGGATGGCGGCAATGGTCTTGCCGTCAGATATTTTGCCATCCATGATCTCCTGAACGACTTCGTCCAGCGGCATTTCTTTGATATTCAGAAACTCATCCTGATCCAGATGGCGCTCACCGCGGTGGAGGCCTGTCGCCAGATACATCGTAATGCGTTCGGAGGAGTAGGCAGCGGCAGGACAGAAATCACCCAGGCTGACCCAGTTGTCGGCCGTAATGCCGGTCTCTTCCCAAAGTTCTCTTTTGGCAGCATCCAGCCGGTCTTCCTCGAGACTATCCAGTTTTCCGGCCGGGATCTCGGTAATGACACGCCCTAATGGGTAACGGAACTGGCGCTCCATGATGACGTTGCATTCCTCTGTCACGGGAACGATGCAGACAGCGCCCCAATGCTTGAAGAGTTCCCTGGTCACTTCGTTGCCGTTCGGAAGGCGTACCGTATCCCGGAAGATGTGCAGAAGACGCCCATGGAAGATCTCCTCCGAGTTTATCATTGTTTCAAACAATTCGTCTTTTTCGCTCATTCTTTTGCCCCTTGAAAAGTGTTTTTGCAGCGTTTTGTCTATTATAGCCCTCCTTTTTGGAAAATGGTGCATTGTTTTAAAAAAAGTGCTTTATTTTCAGCATTTTCTGTTGTAAATCCGTGGCCAGGGATTATAATCTAAATATTGTGGGATAAAAGGGCATTCTGCCCGAAAAATGGAGGAAAAAATGAGTTTCATTGAGAAGATGTACGAGCAGGCGCGGTCGGATAAGAAGACCATTGTTCTGCCGGAGCCTATGGACAAAAGAACGTTTGATGCTGCTGAGAAGATCGTGAAGCTGGATATCGCCAATGTTGTGATCATTGGTACACCGGAAGAAATCGAAAAGAATGGTGCCGGATTTGACCTGACCGGCGTTAAGATCGTCGATCCGTTCAACGATCCGAACAAGCAGAAATATATTGATAAATTTGTCGAGCTGCGAGGCGCCAAGGGCGTGACGCCGGAAAGCGCAAAAGAGCAGATGGAAAATGACTATATGTACTACGCGTGCCTGATGTGCAAGTGCGGCGATGCAGACGGTGCCGTAAGTGGTGCGTGCCATTCCACCGGTAATACGATCAGGCCTGCACTGCAGCTCCTTAAGACTAAACCGGGCATCAGCGGGGTTTCCGGATTTTTCGTTATGGAAGTGCCGGATTGTGAGTTGGGTGAGAATGGTCTGTTCATTTTCGCAGATTGCGCCGTGAATCCGGATAATGACGAGGATAAGATGGCAGAGACTGCCGGTCTTTCTGCTGAAAGTTTCGAGTCTTTCATTGGCACGAAGGCAAAAGTGGCGCTGCTTAGTTTCTCTACAAAGGGGAGTGCAAGCCATGACCGTGTGACGATGGTACAGAATGCGACTGCAAAGGCAAAGGAACGCTTCCCGCAGTATGAGATCGACGGTGAACTGCAGCTGGATGCCGCTCTGGTAGCGGAAGTCGGCGAACTGAAGGCACCGGATTCCACGGTAGCCGGACATGCCAATACACTGGTATTCCCGGATCTGGAGTCCGGCAATATCGGCTACAAGCTGGTGCAGAGACTGGCAAAGGCAAATGCGTACGGCCCGATCCTGCAGGGACTGTCTATGCCGGTCAACGACCTTTCCCGCGGATGCTATGCGGATGACATCGTGGGAACCGTTGCCATCACCGCCGTCCAGGCGCAGCGCGCAGGAAAATAAATTGTGATTAAACCTTTCAGAACAAGGTGAGTATAGATCCGGACTGATTCCGGAACAGACAGAATGGAGATTGAAAATGAAGATTTTAGTTATTAACTGTGGAAGTTCATCACTGAAGTATCAGCTGATCGATTCCGATACCGAAGCAGTTCTGGCAAAAGGCCTTTGCGAGCGTATCGGTATTGACGGCATGTTCACGTACCAGAAGACAGGCGGCGAGAAGAAGGTCACACAGATCGACCAGCCGGATCATAAGAAGAGCGTTTCTCTGGTACTGGAAGCACTGGCAGACCCGGAGAATGGCGTTGTCAAGGATCTGTCCGAGATTGGCGCTGTCGGCCACAGAGTCGTTCATGGCGGAGAAGCATTTGAAGAGTCTGCGATCATCACAGACGAAATGATTAAGGCAGTGGAGGCATGCAACGATCTGGCTCCGCTTCATAACCCGGCAAATATTATCGGTATCAATGCCTGCAAGGAACTGATGCCGGATGTTCCGCAGGTAGGCGTTTTTGATACGGCGTTTCATCAGACAATGCCGAAAGAGGCTTTCATTTATGGCATTCCTTATGAATATTACACCAAGTATAAGATCCGTAAATACGGCTTCCACGGAACCAGCCATGCATATGTATCCCAGAGAACGGCTGAGATCCTTGGTCTGGATTACAGCAAGGCAAAGATCATTGTCTGCCATCTCGGGAATGGCGCATCCATCTGTGCAGTGGATGGAGGCAAATCCGTTGAGACTTCCATGGGTCTGACTCCACTGATGGGTCTGATCATGGGAACCCGTTCCGGCGAGATTGATCCGGGCGTGATGGAGTTTATCGCAAAGAAAGATAATCTGGATCTGGAAGGTGTCATGAACATCCTGAATAAGAGATCCGGTGTCCTCGGTCTGTCAGGACTTTCTTCGGACTTTCGTGATATCGATACTGCGATCGAAGACGGCAACGAG
>JAFZKG010000056.1 GCA_017553695.1 Lachnospiraceae bacterium | reverse complement strand
TGTTTTGGAAGAACAAGGATATAGGGTGGTTTGATTTTATCTTTCAGTTTTATAGACGATGGGCAAATCGGAATTTGTCGAAAGGACTTTATGTATGACAGCAGAAGAATTATGGAAAAAATCCGGGTTTTCCGGAACCTACCATCGCCTGCGCTCTTTATCCGAAACTTGATGTTCAGTTGGATGAAATCGCTAACGACATGATGAATCAGATATTATGTTTTATTGGAGGATTATCATGACAATCCCAGATGAAATAAGAGGTTTTTTTGAAAAGCAGAATTGGACATTTGCGAAAACATACGCAGATAGAGCTCCGCATGAATATATCGTCCGGCATAAACATGCAGGGACTGATGAAGAATTCATGGCAGCTGTTGATTATATACAGAACAACGGGATCGTAATGTACTTCTGGAACCATCCGAACAAATATATATTCCTGGATGGGAGACAGTACTGGGTCATGCGTGACAGCGAAGATGATCCATCCACCATCATCAACCGGTGCAACCTGGATGAATACAAGCTGTCAATCACATGGAAGGGCAAGGATCAGCAATCCCAGAAGAGTGATGAGAAACCCAGAACCATGAAAGCATTATCAATCTGGCCGGAATATGCCACCTCTATCGCACAGGGCTGGAAAACCGTCGAATGGAGAAGCTGGAAAACGGACTACCGCGGGGATATCGTGATCTGTTCTTCCAGCAGGAAGCAGAATGGGTATGTGTCCGGACATGCATTGTGCATCGTCGAACTGGCCGATATCGTTCCTTTTGAACAAGAACATGTGGAACCGGCTGAAATGGACTACTGGGAAGAAGGATATGCATGGATATTAAAAAATCCAAGGATGATCAAACCGGTCCCGGTCAAAGGAAAACTCCACTTATGGGAATATGACGGTCCGGTTGAGATCATTCCGGATGAGGAATGGTGTGCGAAGAAGGAAGAAAGCGATGAACTGGCTGAAAAAAGATGGGAGTCCTTCGTAAAAAAATACTGGGAACCGATCATGACGAAATAATCCGGGTGAGCGCTGATGACTGAGCCGATCTGGAAACAGCTATTTTCTGAAGAAGGGATCCTGGTCTATGAAGGATTCACCCTGAATGACAAGCCCTGCGGAGAAGGCACTTCCTATTATCCCGACGGGAAGATCTACCAGCAGGGCATATTTGATATCAAAGGACTGATAAACGGATCCGAGTATTATCCAAACGGGAATCTCCGGTTCCGGGGTGAGTTCAGGATCAACAGAGGATACGGACCGAATTATCCGGTAAGCGGGACCTGCTACGATACGGACGGGAACCCGATTCACGGGGGATTTCATATTGAACGCAGCGGGATGGGATATCCTGTCATTAAATGGCCGGAAGGCTGCGAACGGATACCCCGGGAAGACCGCCCGGAAGTGCCGGTACTGATGTGGGCAGACAAAGAAGCACAGACATGAAAAGATGAAGGATCAATACATCGCAGATTTAGGGGATTATGGCAAATACTCATTGTTAAGGGCATTCCTTGATGCCGGCGTCAGGGTCGGTATCAACTGGTACCTGACTGAAGACGATGGGTCCAATGACGGGAATTTCACGGATTACCTGGATGATGAGTCGGAAGGGTCGCTAAGAAAATATGACCCGGATGTTTTTGAAACTTTGAAACAGATCAGGAAAACAGACCGGACGACCCACGGAGTGGAACGTTCCGGACTGCTTGCAGGGGTCAGCTTTTATAACAAACGGTTAGACTGTTCCGGGACACAGCAGGAGCGAAAGGAAAAGAGGCGTGACTGGCACAGTGAAGCGATTGAGAAACTGGCGGACTGCCCCCTGGTCTTCCTGGATCCGGATAACGGACTGCGTAAAGATGCAAAGCTGAGCAGGAATGCTGATAAATATGTTTTTCCGGATGAGGTCCGTGACTACTACCATAACACCCAGAATGCAGTTTATTACTGTCATAAAGGCCGCCGGACCGCTGAAGAATGGGAACGCTATAAATCGATCATGCCCAAAAGACTTCCTGGCGCCAAGCCGATTGTTCTGACCTACCGCAAGGGAACCCGGAGATCCTATATTTTCTTAATTCATCCAAAGGACTACGAGGGATACAGGGAGATCCTTGATGCTTTTCTGAAAAAATGGGACGGAATCTTCATTGAAGAGCAGATAGAGGATCCTGATATCAGCAAATATCATGCATTTGCATCCAAATGGGCCGGCATTTTCCGAAGAGAAGAGAGAATCGGGTGGATCTTTGACTCCATGGAGTTTGCGGAAGAAGCGTGGGAAGCCGGATTTGAAATGGATTCACATTATTCATTTCGTGAGGTGTTCCCGGGATCAAAAGCATGTTGGAACAGCACCGAACTGAAGCACCTGCTTGAAACGGATAACCGTATGACTGCACCGCTGTTAGGATCCATGATTTTTTCTTACTGGCGCTACCTCAACCACTGGTCAATGGATCCCGTGGGGGAGTGTGACAGGGAGTGGTTCATCATAGCGCTGGAGCATCTGGCCAAACTGACGGGGCAATCAGGATAAAAAGGGATGGGCCGGACGCACAAGGATTCCACGACCTGTAGTGAACAGAAAAATGTTACATCTTTTCCCGTAATGTCAACAGGTATTAACCTGCTGGAAAAAGAGGAGAACAGACATGAACGGAATCAAATACATCAGAGAAAAGAGTAATTTTACAAAGAACGCACTTGCTGAGCGTATAGGTGTTACCAGACAGACCATAACATTATGGGAGCAGGGTGTCAGAAAACCCGGGAAGGAGCATCTGAAATGGCTCTGTGATTTTTATGGGGTTGAAGAAAAGTGGTTCGGAGATCTTTCAGAAGAAGATATGGACATACTAAAAGAAAAGAAGATGTATAGACACTTCGATGGAGATAAAGAGTATTTTACTTTTATTCCTGAAATAGACGGATGGGCAGAAATCAGTATTCCCTGCGGTGAGCTCGATGCAATGCTCGATGAAAAACTTGCATCGACCATGAAAAAGAAAAAGGATTTCTTAAAGCGGGTCGATGACTATCTGAAATATGAAAGACCCCAGAATGTATCTCTGTTTGACAAGATCCTCGTTGCAGAGCGGGGCATGAATGACATCGAGTGTTTTCTGGACCTTATGGGCATGAAGCAGAAAGTAGGCGAAGAAGGAGACTACCTTAAAATCCCATTCCGTTATGAAATTAAGACCGCGCTGTATGCAATGATGGTCGCTTCTGGTAAATGTTCGATCGAGGAAATCAAAGAAGCAAATGAGTCTGATTTTAAAAAAGACTATGGTATACGGGTCGATGAAGACTATCTGAACGAGCTGGCTGAGTTTATGCGTAAGCACTGGACAGACAGGAGAGACGGGGAGATAAAAAGGGTGACCCATTATTTGGAAAGCAGGAAAAAGAAAAATACGCCCACGTCCATGTGATCCCCGGACAGTAATGATAACCTGCGGGGCTAAATGATGACTTCTCTAATTACATCTTTCTTGGCAGAACAGAAAGCGGACGGACCAAACCTGCAGCAGGAAAGCTTTCTTGAGGTCTTGGATGAGCACCAAAAAGTCGCCTGGCAGGCGACCTTTTCAGACTTGAAAAGATCTATGCTGTATCCGTAACCGGGAAACCAAATATTTATCGAGGATAAAAAAATGACCAGAGAAGAAAGACAACAAAAGCTGATACAGGTATTTGCAGACACTCAGCAGTTTTACGGGGAGAACGCTACCCTGGCAGACGCGGTCACCTACGGGAGGGCCAACACGCGGCTATATGGAGCGGATGAGTATCCGGAGCTGCCGGACATCCCTGCAGGACGGACCGCCGAGATCCGGCTGTCGAAAAACAAGACATTTGAAGAAGCAGTAAAACTCCACCGGGAATTCCCGGACCAGAAAATCGCCGTGCTCAACTTCGCTTCCGCCACGAGGCCGGGCGGCGGGGTCAAAAAGGGGTCCAGCGCACAGGAAGAGAGCCTGTGCAGATGTTCCACCCTGTTCCCGACGATCGACCGGAAGTGGCTGTGGCAGAAATACTATGACGTGAACCGGCAGGCCAATGACGCACGCTATACGGACGCATGCATCTACTCGCCGGGCGTCATCATCTGCAAAACGGATGAGAGCATCCCGCAGCGGATGCCGGAAGAGGACTTCGTCACAGTCGACGTGATCACCTGCGCCGCCCCGAACCTGCGCAGGATCCCGTCCAACCGCATGAACCCGAATGCGGGGAAGGCCGTAAAAATGGACGATGAGCAGTTGTACCAGCTGCAGAGACAGCGGATCCGCCACATCCTGCATACAGCAGCATACAACAAGGCAGACATCCTGGTCCTCGGAGCCTTTGGATGCGGAGCATTCGAAAACGATCCATACGTCGTCGCAAGGGCCTTCCGCGACGCACTGGGTGAGTTCACGGACCGTTTCACGGTCATTTCTTTCGCGATCTACTGCAGGGACAGCGAATCAAAAAACTACAAAGCCTTCCAGGAGATCCTTGGAGATGAATATGGCGATGGCGTGATCCCTGTTGCCGGAGTCGCGAGCCCATATCCCTTTGATTACGGGACACCGCTGGGCGTGGATAATGAGATGCGTAAAGCAGCCGGTTATCCACCGATCGAAGAAACGGAAAAACCGATCAGCAGGGGCGAAGCGATCACCAGGGCGATATCAGAGGGAAATGACGCGATGGCAGGGATCTATGACCATCCGGAACTGTATGAACAGAACGAGGAGGAATTCATCGATGTCACATCAAAAAGAGTGGCAGCCGAACTGAGCCAGGAAGACAGGGAGTACATCCTCGCGCATCCGGATCCGATCGACCACCATTTTGGACTGGGCCTGTACATCCGGAACAGTTACATACATGGTAAAAAACTGGGATTCCCAGTCCTCTTCGCGGATGACCTTTCCGGAAAGATCGTGGAAAGAGTGATCGACCTACTCCAGAAGGAATGACGGGAACCGCTTATTGAGGGTCAGACAAAAGCCTGCAGCGGTAAGGGAAATACGAATGGAGCCCCCAATTGTCCAACACGTTCGACACCTTGAAGAAAAAGTGGTTTTTATACCACAGATATAATTTACAACCACATTTTTGTATGCTATAGTACCGCACGGATGAAAAAAGATTATTGATCCGGCAGAGCCGGGAAAGGAAACCAGAAGGTCCGGTCATGAACAGAATGACATGCAATTATAAACGTTCATATTGGCAATTGCCAACGCTCGGAGAACTGAGCTTTGTTTTGTCATGCCCCGGAAAGAGGAAGGTATAACAGGTGAACTGTCAGAGACCATCTTGCATGGTGCCGCCTTTCCGGGAAACGGGAGGCGGTTTTTTAATTGCCAAAATACAGGCCGGTAGTGCAAGAGGGAGCACAGCAGTCTCCAAAACTGCAGGTCCGGGTCCGACTCCCGGCCGGCCTGCGCAGAAAGGAAGAGAAAAAGGAAATGTTTGAGATAAAAGGAAAAGTGAATACAGCCATCTGTTACGCGAAAGTCGTGGAGGATGAGGCGATCGAGCAGATCCGCCGCATGTGTGACTTTCCGATGACGGAGGGCTCAAAGATCAGGATCATGCCGGATGTGCATTCCGGAAAAGGCTGCACCATAGGCACCACCATGACCGTTGTGGACAAGGCAGTCCCGAACGTGGTCGGGGTGGACATCGGGTGCGGGATGTACACCGCTGATATAGGAAAGCAGGAGATCGACTTTGGGAAACTGGATGCAGCTGCCCATTTCATACCGTCCGGCAGGAACGTATGGGAGGGAAGGAGCGAGAGGTTCGACCTCACGGTGCTGAAGTGCTACCGGTCCCTCCAGAAAACAAAATGGCTGGAGAGATCGCTCGGGACGCTCGGCGGAGGGAACCATTTCATCGAGGTGGACGTGGCAGCTGACGGCAGACAGTTCCTCGTGATCCATTCCGGAAGCCGCAACCTCGGGAAGCAGGTCGCGGAGATCTACCAGAAGCTCGCCATCGACCTGAACAGGATCGGGGACAGTTACTTCGAGAAGCGTGAAGAGATCATCCGCACCTACAAGGAGCAGGGGAGACGCAGCGAGATCCAGGCAGCACTCGAACAGCTCAAAAAGGACCATGAGGCCAAAGAGGGCACGATGCCGGAAGACCTGTGCTTCCTGTACGGCAGATACCTGGAGGATTACCTGCATGACGTGGAGATCTGCCAGGCGTTCGCAAGACGGAACCGTGAGCGCATGGCGGAGATCATCTTCGAACAGACGGGGCTGGTGGCAGGAGAATGCTTCCACACGATCCACAATTACATCGACACGGACGAGATGATCCTGCGGAAAGGAGCCATCGCTGCCCATGAAGGTGAGAAGGTCCTGATCCCGATCAACATGAGGGACGGATCGGTCCTGGCAGTCGGAAAGGGGAACCCGGAGTGGAACTTCTCCGCACCCCATGGTGCAGGCCGCATCATGTCACGTACGAAGGCGAAGGAAAGCCTGAGCCTTGAGGAATACAGGAAAGAGATGGAGGGCATTTACACGACCTCCGTGAACGAGAGGACACTGGATGAGGCGCCTATGGCGTACAAATCCTTGGAGGACATCATCGACGCGATCCGCGACAGCGTGGACATCATCGAGATCCTGAAACCGGTCTATAATTTCAAGGCCTCCGACTAGGAATCCATTCCGGTTCCCGGCCGGAAGGCCGGGAAGGAGGAAACCATGAACACCATGACGGTCATCGACATGGCCGCGACAGGTAAGAACATCACAAGATTAAGAAAATCTGCCGGCATCACCGTGCGGCAGATGCAGGATGTCTTCGGCTTCCGGACGCCGCAGGCGATCTACAAGTGGCAGAACGGGACATCCCTGCCGACCGTGGATAACCTGGTCATGTTATCCGGCCTGTTCGGTGTGCCGATCGACGACATCCTGATCGTGATAAAGAAAACAGTCATCTGACGGGGCCGCCCTGTGCGGTCCCATATAAGGGCAGGTAGCGAAGTCCGGTCAAACGCGGCGGACTGTAAATCCGCTCCAAATTGGTTCGGTGGTTCAAATCCACCCCTGCCCACTCATACATGCTCCTGTAGCCCAACGGGAAGAGGCATGCGGTTTAAGCCCGCACCAGTCCGGGTTCGAATCCCCGCAGGAGTACGTAAGCCCGTGTAGCCGAACTGGCACAGGCACCTGTCTTAACCTTATCTGGATTATATCCGGAAACTGAAAGAATCCGGAAACGGTCTTGCCATTGCGGTAAAGATTGCGGATCTGACAAATAACAGCGACTACACAAGACTGGGTGTCTCCAGTCCTGATGAACTTCCGGAAAAAGACCGGAAGCGGTGGAAAAAGTACCAGAAATCCCTGGAGATCCTGAAATCATAACAAAGAGCTGTAATAAAGAGGAGTACGGAATGACAAGCTTCAACGGAAAAGGCAAGCAGGTCCATGTGCCGGTCCCGGACTGGCTGCGGGAGGAACCGGACGAAAAACGGCAGGCTGCCATGCTTTCCTATCTGTTCGCATGGAACATGGTGGGCTTTTCCAATAAAGAAAACCTGCCGCTGAAGGAATACTTTACCATGGACCGGGATGACTGGACAGAGGAGGACACGGAATACATCATCAGGCGGTTCATCGAGGAAGGATATGTCATACCGACGGACAGATGAAAAAAGTCGCATGCAAATGGACCTTTTTGAGCATGGGAAGATATAAACTATACCCGTAACAGAAAACAGTTCGGAAAAGGGATAAAACAATGGGTGATGGAAGATCTTAATAAAGAACTTCTTCATTTGATTGAAGAGGAAACAATAGTTGAAATGTCACTTGCAGAAAGAGTCCGTGAAAAAACCCGGGAATTACTTGAACAATAACTCATAACAATACTATTCAGAAACGGAGGTCAAACGACCTCCTTTTTTGTCCCTTTTTTAAAACAATCCATTTTTTTAAAAATATTTCCGCCAATTTCCGAAAAAAGTCAGCAACTAATAAGTAGAAGGATATTTAAGACTGACGACAGGAGGAAAGAATGGAAAACAAGGAAACAAACAGGAAGATATTCCTGAATTCCGCGGAGTGGCTGGGCCGGGACGAAGCCTATGCATGCAGGCCGTTCATCCGTGCAGGATTCAGTAATACGGAAGAGATCCTGGAACTCCGGGTATTTGACATGCTCAACATCCTCGGGATCGACCGGATCATGGCGGAAGAAATGATGTATGCGCTGTACCGCTTCTTCAATGAGAACAGACAGGCGGACGACGCATTATACAACGGGACCATCGACCAGTATTTTGATTTCACTGCCTGGAGGGCAGAGAATCCGGACGTTCCGGAGGTGAAGGTGAAGGACATCGTCTTGGCAGACGGCATGAACTTCGATGCGCTGACCTGGCTGTTCAACCGGGTGGTGCGGAAGTTCTGGAAGTCACCGGAGTACGACAGCAGAAATTACAGGTACTGGGGCTACAGGGACCTCGTACAGCAGAAGGAAGGAGAACTGACTAAATGACAAGAGAAGAAAAGCACATGGCAGTCCCGCTCTGGGAAAAGGCCTTACTGACACTGGAAGAAGCATCCGCATACACCGGGATCGGCATCAATAACCTCCGGAAGATCTCGAATGATTATGACTGCCGGTTTGTCCTGTGGGTGGGCAAAAAAAGGATGTTCAAAAGAGACAAATTGATGGAGTACCTTGAGAACGAATTCTCCATTTAATGCAAATGTGCGAATCCTGCCAAAAAGAATCAATCGCACATTTGTAAAAGGAAGGACAATGGAATATCATCCGGTCATCTTCGGATGGCCGGATGAGGAAATAAAACGAAAGGAGCTGCCGACATGGCACGCAGGAAAGAACCGATACCAAGACCAGGGGTCCGTTATGACAGACACCATACAAGACTGAAGACTGGCGAAAGCGAAAGACCAGATGGGACATACAGTTACAGGTGGACCGATCTGTTCGGGCACCGTCATGCAGTATATGCCAGAACACTTCCGGAACTCAGGGAGAAAGAAGAGCAGGTCATCGTTGACCGGCATGACGGAATCCGGACCAGCTCAGCAAACATGACACTGAACGATCTTTATGAACTCTGGAAAGACACAAAGCGCGGGATCAAGGACAGCACCCTGCAGAATTATAAGTATTCATATGAACAGCACGTCAAACCCGTATTTGGGAAAAATCTTCTCAAACACATCAAACGGACGGACGTGAGGAGGTTTTATATCAGCCTTCTGGAACAGAAGGGCCTGCGGCTTTCCACCTTGGACGGCGTGCATACCGTCCTTCACCAGGTACTGCAGATCGCAGTGGATGACGATATTATCCGGAAGAACCCGTCCGACAACATGGTACGGGAGATGAGGCTGGTCAATGGAAACGATTCCGAGAGAAGGAAGGCCCTGACATGGGAACAGGAGAGACTGTTCCTGGATTATATGAAGAAGAGCGCCCGGTACCGCCACTGGTATCCGATCTTCTGCGTCATGCTGGGTACGGGAATGCGCTTCGGGGAGACTGCGGGTCTTCGGCACTGTGACATCCATACCGACAAGAAGACCGGGCAGAAATACATCAGCGTCAACCATACGCTGGTCTATTACAACCATACCCACCATCAGAAGGGAGGATGCCGTTACACCATCAACACCCCGAAGACGAAGGCCGGTATCCGCCAGATTCCGATATCTGATTCTGTCTGGGAAGCATTTGAGATGGAGAAAGAATACCAGCAGATCGCAGGCATTACCTGCCAGTCTCATATAGACGGATACACGGATTTCATCTTCCTTAATCAAAACGGGAAGGTTTTTAACTGCACTGCGCTCAATAAGGCAATCAGCCGTATCGTAAGGGACTGCAACAGCGAGATACTGGACAGGGAGGGATTTGAAAACGACCCGGTGCTGCTTCCGCATTTTTCGTGCCATATCCTTAGACATACGTTTGCAACACGCGCGGCAGAATCCGGAATACTTGCCCCAAAGACCCTGCAGTCGATCCTCGGGCATTCGGACATCACAACGACATTCAATATCTACGTATCCTGTGACGAAAGCATCAAGCGGATAGAGATCTCCGCGCTGGACAGATACATGGAGACCGGAGAGAGACAGGGCAACCTATATAAAGTGAATATTGAGACACAAGGACAAAATGAAGAGGAGGAAACAACATGACAAAAGAAGAAAAACAGGCAAGGGTCCCGCTCTGGGAAAAGGCCTTACTGACACTAGAAGAAGCATCCGCATACACCGGGATCGGCATCAACAATCTTCGGAAGATCTCAGAAGACTATGACTGCAAGTTCGTGTTATGGGTGGGGAAAAAAAGACTGTTCAAGCGGGAAAAACTACTTGAATATCTGGAACACACATTCAGCGTGTAATGAGAGCTCGGCAGAAATGCCGAGCTTTTTCCCCGTCAAGGAGTATGCCAGATACACCATTGATTTAAACCAAACAGCCAGTAATGATATAGAATTGATAAGCATTATATGCATTATAATACTTGACATAAACCTACAAAAAGAGTTAATTAGAACCAAGTTCCTTTTGTTATATTTGAGCGAAAAGGATTGGGTGCCGTCCCTACAATGAAATCACTCGGCGCCGAAAAGCAGGAAAAAGAGGTCACGGATGAGGACGTTCAGGAAGCTTTCGACCAGGCAAAAGATGCCATCGAGGGAGTCGCAAAAGCAGGTGCTGCAGTCGCCGCAACACTCGGTTCGGAACTGATGGGAAGGATCAGTGAAAAGCTCGAGCAGATCGGCATGATCGATTTCAGCAAGGTCAAGATCGAGCCCCTTTTTGAGGAAGAGGTCGATTTTGACACGTTCAGCAAGTCTGACTTCCGTGCAGTCAAGGTAAAAGACTGCGTTGCAGTGCCAAAAAGCACGAAATTACTGCAGTTTACGCTGGATGACGGCACCGGTACGGACCGTACCATTTTAAGCGGCATACACGCTTTTTACGAGCCGGAGGAACTTATCGGGAAGACCTGCATCGCCATCACGAATCTTCCTCCGAGGAAGATGATGGGAATCGACTCCTGCGGCATGCTGCTTTCTGCAATCCATGAGGAAGAAGGCGAGGAGAAACTGAACCTCCTGATGGTGGATCCGCACATCCCGGCAGGGGCAAAACTGTATTAGAGTTAATATTGGGATTATAAAGGAGCCCGGGGAGAAATCCCCGGGCTCTTTATGTACTTCAGAGTATTAAATATGCAGGCAGGTCTGAAATGCCTGGTTCACTGCTTCGGAAATGGAGCCTGCTTTATTGTTGCAGTCGCCCACGATCGCTACGCTGGTCTCTGCGCAGGAATGTCTGAGCTCATCAACCAGTTCAAAGTTCGGCCGGATGCCCATTGCGAGTAAGACTGTGTCTGCCTTGATTTCTTTTAGATCACCGCTCTTTACATCTTTTGCCACAATGCAGTCATCCTTAACTTCCTGCAGAGCCATTCCATAGAGAATGTCAAACTGAAGGCCGTCTTCTTCTTTTTTCTTCAGCAACGGACGGTTGAGCGAATCGATCATCTTTGCCGGATCATCGATCATTTCAATGACCGTTACCTTTTTGCCCTGCTGTGCATAGTCCACCGCCGCTTCGAGACCAACCTGGCCGGCACCAATAATGACGATCTCCTGACCGACCGGAGCTTTCCCTAGTTCTGCCTCCGGAGCCCAGACTACATGCGGCTTGTGGATTCCCGGAATACTATCCGGAACAATCGGTTCTCCGCCCACAGCAATAACCACGGCATCATAGTTTTCCTTATTCAGGATTTCTTTGGTGCATAGCGTGTTCATTAAGATACGGGCGCCTCTTTCCTCACACTGTTTCGCAGTGTGTTCCATCCACTTCAGATAGTCTTGAACGTCAACTTTGAACGGCGGAGCAGCTGCGCCAATGACATTGCCTCCGAGACGGTCTGTCTTTTCATAGAGGGTCACATCATGGCCGCGGTCAAGCAGTGTCTGCATGGCCTGGATGCCGCCCGGGCCGCCGCCTGCAATGGCAACACGTTTCTTTACCGCTGCCTTCGGAACCACTCCGTCAGGCAGGTCATTTGCCATTCCGGATATCGGATTGACCGCGCACCAGATCGGCTTCGGAATCATAAGATGTTTCGTGCATGTATTGCATCTGAGGCATGGCCTTCTGTCTTCCGGTCGACCTTCTGCATACTTTCTCGGCATATCCGGATCCGCCATCAGCGGCCGGCACATTGCCACGAAGTCTGCCCAGCCGTTTGCGATGATTTCTTCCGCATAGTCAAGGCTCATGATGGAACCTACCGTGTTGACCAGAAGATCCGGATAACGCTTCTTAATGTCACGCGCATAGTGAACATTGAAGCAATGGTCCATCAAATAGTTCTGGAACCAGTAGTTGATATATTTCATGTTGAAATCCGTACGGAGGCCGGCGGAAACATGAAGGATATCGATATGATCCTTCAGATAACCGATCAGTTCCAGCGTTTCATCAAAATGCATACCTTCCGGGGCGATCTCATCTGCGGAAATACGGTATTCGATGACAAAGTCCTCTCCGCAGTGGCGGCGGATCGAATCGCAGACCTCGATTGCAAAACGCGCGCGGGCCTTGGTATCTCCGCCGTATTCGTCTGTCCGCCTGTTATACAGGGGACTTGTGAACTGGCTAATCAGATTGCCGTGACCGCCATGAACCATAACAATGTCCATTCCGGCTCTTTTCATACGCTCTGCTGCCATTCCGAATTTTTCCACGGTCTCTTCGATTTTCTCTTTCGTCATCTCAATGCTGGCGATAGGTTCGCGATGGTTCCGCAGGGCAGCTCTTTCCTCGTTTTCGGTAATATAAGAAGATGCGGAATATGGTGCATGGCCGGTGTTCTCAAAGCGGGTGTTTTCCCCGCTGTGGTTGAGTTCAAGAGAAGCATGGCATCCATACTGTTTTCCCATATCCGCAAACCAGGACAGGGGCAGGATCCCCCTGTCCTGATTCATATTCAGTTGGATTGCCTCATCTCTGCTCTCGGAGATATCAACGGAGCTGTTGCCCGCATATATGGTACTTGCCCCGCCTCTTGCAAACATGCGGAACCAGTTCACCATTTCATGCGTGACAAGACCGTCTTCACTTGCAAGGTTCGGTGAGGGTGGCGCCAGCGTAACGCGATTTTTGAAATCGATCCCTCGGATCCGGATTGGCTGGAAAACATGAGAATAGTTTGATTTCATAATAACTGCATCCTTCCTTTTTTAAACAATTCATATCCCTGAGGAGAAATCCCCGGGCTCTTTGTTCACTCTTTCTTCGTAATCTCTATATATCCCTCATCGGCATTGACAAACACGATATCACCCGTCTCGATATAGTCCATCGGGTCCTTTTCGAAGTCCGTCATTGCGGGTACGTGCGCCTGCAGGTAGCAAAGCACGTTGATCGGGCTTGCCACGGTATGGATGAACGCAGCGGGCTTGTGATCACCTCTGCCATATTTGAGGAAGCCTCCGCTGCCACGCTGGGAAGGGAATACAAGTACCTTGCCCGCGTAGCTTATGCCGAACAGAGGATGGTTGCGCTCAGTCGTGCAGCCGCGCTCCGGATCGACGTTTGTGAATCCCTGTAGCGGCATCGGGGAGACCAGCGCCTCTGCTGTGACCTTGCCCGGAAATTCCGTGCGTCCGTAAATGCGTATCGTCTTCATTTCATTACCTCCATTCGCCATGCCAACGCCCGGTCAGCGCTGCGTCGATGCATTCGTCCGTTGTACCATAGCAGACATCCAGTTTTGCATCCGCCTCCGGATAGCATCCCGTGACGTAGTTTGCCTGTTTGGCGGTATCCACCGCGATGCACCGGACACCTTCCGGCACTGCGCCCATCGCCGCCAGGCACGCGCCGCTCATCAGAATGGCGCCTGCGTCAGAGAATATCTTTTGATATCCGAGATCTTTTGCGACGTTATAAAGCCAAGGATTGGTCATGATCCACAGCGGGATTTTGACCTTTTTACCCTCCAGCTTCACAGAGAGTTTCATCAGATCAACAATATTCAGATGCGGACATCCAAGATAGACCATATCCACTTCGTCGGTTGCGTGGTAGTTGAGATAGTCATATGCTGCGCGCAGTTCCTTTTCGCCGACCAGAACTTCTTCCGCCGGCTTTTTGCCGCCGAACGCGAACTCGAGCGTCGGGGCCTCCGGTGTGCTGCCCGGGATGTGGTACATCTCAACAGCGCCTCCGGTGTGTACGGCCGAATTGAACTTCTGTAGCTGTGTCGTTGTAGGCTTCGTTGTTCCAGTCAGGACAGGCACGCCGCAACGCGCTGCTTCGCCGACAGCGTAGCCGAAAACATCCCACTCGAGATCCGAGCTGATCAGACGGTCTGTTTTGATCAGCATGGTGCCGTAGCGGTTTTCGGTCACGTGCATTCCGTAGTACGGAGCCTTGCCGAGAAAGCATGTGGCGAAACTGCCGTCAAAATTCGTGCGCGCTCCAAGCACGGCATTGCAGTAAGGTATCTGAGAACTTTCGAACCAGGAACAATGCTGACCGATGGTCGGCCAGTAGGTTGCGGTCAGGTAATTTGCGCAGGAGTGGGAAGTGAGCATGCCCATCTTACGAAGCAGGTCAAACTCTTCGCGGTGCATGGCCTTATCATGGAAAGCCGGATCGTCCTGGCGCACATCCTGTTGGCGGAAAGAGCAGATGTTGCACTGCTCCCAGCCGTCGATCGGCGGCTGCTCCGGGAAAGGAGATTTGTCCGCGAACGTAGGAACAGCGAAACGCTCGCCATTTGCAACCAGTTCTCTGAGTTCTTCTATGGATATGCTGTAGTACGGGGACATGTTAATGCCCGGGGCATGCATGTCGCCCGTGCCATCAAGGTCCACCAGGCGTTCCGCGCCGGCGATCTGTGCCATCTCCACCAGATACGCCATGCAGGTCTGGCGGACGGAGCCCCTTTCGCCCTGAAGCATTCGTTTTTCTTCATCGGTCAGTTTTACTTCGATCATCAGAGTATTCCTCCTTTTGCTTACGGCCTGTGGGCGAGATCTTCAGGGATCGGACAGCCGATATAGACGACGTCTTTCAGTGCGCCACTGCAGGAATCGATCAGAGCTTCCCTGATCTCATCGAGCGTGAACCGGTTCGTCAGCAGGCTGTCGATGTCGATCTGGCCGTTACGGTACATTTCCATGTATTTCGGAATATCGCGGCGAAGTGTCACGCCGCCCATCACGCAGCCGGTCAGCCGTTTGCCCTTGAGAAAATCAAAGTAGTTGAGTTCGTCGCAGAATTCGTCACGGCGATGGCCGTGGCCGACGACGACTACCTGTCCCCATTCCGCGGTACAGTCGACCATCTGGCGTTTTAATCCCTTGCCGGCAACTGCGATCATAGAATGATCTGCGCCGAAGCCGGTGATCTTCCAGACTTCCTCGACGACATCGCATTCCTTCGGGTTCAGCACATGCGTCGCGCCGAAGCGTTTTGCAGCCTCTAATTTTTCTGGCACAGTGTCGATCCCGATGATCGGGCAGGCACCAGAGTATTTCGCACCCATGATTGCGGACAGTCCCACACCGCCACAGCCGCAGACAGCAAACGACTCGCCCGGACGGATCTGGCAGCGATTCAGCACGGCGCCAAAGCCAGACATGAAGCCGCAGGCAAGCGCACTTCCGACTTCGAACGGGATGTCGTCGTCCAATTTGCAGAGCATAGACTCATGCGCATTGCAGTACTCGGCAAAGCCGCTGGTACCGGAACAGGTCTGGATGCAGCGCTCGCCGTTGAGGCGGGTATGGCAGCCCGGAATGCGGAAGAGTCTATCCGTGCGGGCATGATCAGTACATTGCCACGGATGCCCCTTCAGACAAGGAACACATTGACCACAGCCCTGACGTACCTCGGAGCATAAAACACGGTCACCCGGTTTTACATAGGTTACCTTGGATCCGACCTTGGTGACGATGCCGGCAATTTCATGACCGGCCATGCCAGGGCCTTCATACTCCCCGTGTTCGCCGGTCAGGGCATGAATATCGCTGTGGCAGATGGTGCAGGTCATGACATGGATCTGTACCTCTTCATCTCCCGGTTCGTCGACGATGACTTCTTCGACAACGATATCCCGGTAATCCCCCATACGGGGCATAAGAGCAGCTTTGCATTTCATGGTGATAGTTCCTTTCTTTTATATGTTGTGAGTTCCTTTATTACGGATATCCCTGCCCGGCAGGGAATGCTATGCGAGGTCGGAGCCGCCGTCGCAGGTCAGGCACTGCCCGGTGACGAACAGATTTTCCTGCGCGAAGAAGAGTGCGCAGCGCGCGATATCCAGCGCAGAAGCAACGTGACCGAGCGGGGTCTTGGCAGCAACGATCTCATATTCTCTTGGCGTTGCGTCAATCTTCATCGGTGTGTCCACCATGCCCGGGGCGATCGCGTTGAATGTGATGTTGTACTTGCCGTATTTCATCGCGAAGGCCTTTGTCTGCGTGATCGCTGCGCCTTTGGAAGCCGTATATCCAGGTGTGGAGTAATTGCCGTGAATGCCTGTTACCGATGTGGTGTTCACGACGCGGCCGAAACAGTTCTCTATCATGCTTGGGAGGCAGGCCAGGTTCATATTGTAGTGCCCCCAGGCATGCACCTTGTAAAAACTGAGGTACGTTTCCTCGTCCTGCTTGTCGAAGAGATCGTTGAAAAAGCTTTCACCCGGTTTCAGACGAGACTCAATGCCCGCGTTGTTCATCAGGATTTCCACGCGGCCGTAGGCCGCAAGTACCTTGCCGACACCTTCCTGCACACTGTCGCGCGAGCTGACATCAACTACCAGTGGCAACACGTCATTTGTGTATTTTCTGCACTCGTCGGCCACTTTCTCGAGTTTATCCAGATGGCGTCCGAAGAGCACCGTCTTCGCGCCGCCTTTTGCAAGCTCGATTGCTTCTGCCTCGCCAATGCCGCTGCCGGCACCGGTGATGATTGCTACACGTCCTTCAAATCCATATTCTAAATATTGAGCCACGTTAAACCTTCTTTCTTTTAAAAATGCAGTTTCACGCCATCCGCTTCAAGGGCGGTCTGCAGCGCATGTATGTCCGTGCGCGTAAAATCATTTCCGAGTGCAGCGGCCGTACCGGCTGCCTGTCCGGATACCGCGCAAGGCGGTATGACGCGCGTCACGTTCCACATTGCATCGGAGGTGGATATGTCGCGCCCGGCGGCGAGCAGATTACGGATCTCTGCGCAGTGCAGTGCCCCGAACGGAATCTCGTATGCCGGACCGCGCTTTGTCCAGTCTCCGGTCATCCCCACACTGTCAGGCAGCGCTTCATGATCCTGCGAGACGTCCATCGTGGTGACGCCGGCAAGGCGGCGGGACATCCGGACAAGTGGGATCGTGGACATCGTAACCGGGACCAGGGCAGGGTTTTTCTCCTTCTGCGCAAGGATATCATCAAGCATTTTGCGGTGCCCGGTCTGCACGGCGCCACTGAGCTCTGTGCCATCCACGCCGGAAAAGCGCGCAGCATCCAGGCTCGCGGTTTTCGCAGCAGCGTAAGTCTCTTTTCCGTCAGTTGCTTTTGCGTCACGGTCAGGCACAACGTCGGCAAGGCCGAACATCTTCAGATTCACATCAGTGCCGTCGAAATAATAGTACCAGCTTGCCAGACCATTTCCGGTCGGATTGACCACAGTAGGCGCTCCGGAAAGCGTGCAGAGGTCTGCATCGCCGGTGCAGTCGATGACTGATTCCACACGGATTGCCGAACGGCCGGATTTGTTCTCCACAATCACGGCCTTTATGACGCCGTCTTCGACGATGGTATCTACTGCTACGGTGCCGTAGAGGATCGTCACCCCTTCAGCCAGCAGCAGCTCTTCAGCGGAAAGCGCAAAGAACTGGGGATTGAACTGCACCTGAAAGCGTCGCGCAATGCGCTCCTCCAGGGTGCCACCATCCAGCCAGGCCGTCGGATATACGCCCTCGTATCCGTAACGGATCGAGAGGCGCAAAAGCTCTTCACCCTGACCAAATACAAGCTGGTTTCCCATGCCGTCGCACAGAGGAAGATAGATTGTAATGAGGCCGAGCGTCGCCATGCCGCCCAAAGCATATTCACGCTCCAGCAACAGGACCTTTTTTCCATGCCTTGCCGCAGCGAGGGCAGCGGATACACCGGCGATGCCGGCACCGGCCACAAGCACTTCCGTCTGCGCAGTCACAGGCGTTTCGCGTGCAGGTTCTTTTATAAATTCATTCATTTTTCCCTAACCCCGAAATAATGACAAATACGGTTACTTGTAGTTGCAGAATAGCATAGGTCAGATAAAAAGGAAAGCAAGCGTGACAGCATTCATTCCGTCAGATCCGTATTTGTCACTATAGAGCAAAAGGTCAAAATAGGGATGAATAATTTCGACAAAAATTACTCACCAGAAAGGCCATCTTGCTGTAGGGGATGAATTTCGGCATTTTTAGCCCATTTTTCAGGCGTTTTATTACTCACTAAAAGCGAATTTTTTCTGTGGGTGACAACTCCGTATGAAAAGCCGCTATTTGTGGTATAATCTTATTCAACAAATCAGCATTGGAGAAATTAATGGTAGAACTTAAAGCAATCACAGAAGATAATTTTATTGACGCATTTCATCTCAGGCTTGCACCGGGACAGGAGGAGTTTGTTTCCCACCCGATCCGGAGCCTTGCACAGGCATATGTTTACAGGGAGCAGTGTCAGCCATTCGGAATCTACGCAGAAGAAGAGATGGTCGGGTATGTCATGGTGATTTATGATTATGATATCCCGGAATATGATATCTGGCACATGATGATCGATGAATCCGAACAGGGAAAAGGCTACGGCAGCAAGGCTTTCGACTGTGTCATGGATTATATCCGGACGAAGCCATTCGGCGATTCGGACAGAGTCGCCTTAACCTGCAACAAAAACAATTCCATAGCCAGGAAACTCTATGAAAGCAAGGGGTTTGCAGCAACCGGAAATGAGGATGAAGACGAGATAGAGCTGGCCATGACAATGCAGTAATAAAGGAAACATCGGAAGAAAGGGAAGAACCATGTATACATTCAAACCTTATACCGAGCGGGTCGCAAGACTCCGTGGTGCCGTACGGGACAGGCTTATCGTTGGCGATGCGACCAAGGACAGGCTGCAGTTGGAAGCGCTGAAAAAATACCGGAAGTATCCTCCAATCCTGCAGAAGCCATATATCTCGCTGTATGTCCTAGAGCGGATGCCGGTGAACATCCAGGAGGATGAGTACTTCTTCGGCGGTCTTGGTAATAAAGGCTGGGGCGGGGCGCGCAGCAATACATGGCTGAGCGCGGATATCGAAAACACCTGGCCGATCGAAGAAGACGGCATGCATCACGCCCCATTGGATGATCCTTTCTATTCCAAGCAGTTGATCGCCATCGCGCCGGAAGACGTAAAGGAGCTGCGGGAGATCATGAAAGAGCGGGCAGAGATCCTGGGAGGTTTTGATTCTCCGGATTGGATGCCTGACGGCGTGCAGGAATTCTTCGACCTGCAGGCGAATCCGTCCGGCAAGATCGGCGGCTTTCCGATCTATCTGCCACCGGGACATCTGACACCTGGCTTCCAGAACATCCTGCGGGACGGGTATGGCAAGATCCGCAAACAGGCCCAGGATTGGGTGGACGCGCATGAAGGAAATATCATGGGCGACGATATCGGAAAATACATGTTCTACAAAGCAGCCACAGTGGCATGCGACGGCGCCATCACGCTGACCCGCCGTTATGCGGACCTTTCACGGGAACTGGCGGCGAAGGCAACGGACCCGGCAAGGAAGGCAGAGTATGAGAGCCGGGCCGAAAGCCTGGACTGGATCGCAACCGAGACCCCGCGAACTTTCTGGGAAGCTTGCCAGATGGCCATGATGTATCATGTTTTCCTGAAATCGGAGAATGATCCGGGCGTTACCAGCATCGGACGGTTTGACCAGTACACCTGGCCGTTCCTGAAGGCAGACCTTGAAGCAGGCCGCATCACCCTGGACGAGGCGCAGGAATATGTGGACGGCTTCTTCCTGAAACTCAATACCTTCTATTTCGGCGGCTTCGGCAAGACGGCTCAGACCACTGGCATCGGTTCTTCTTACCAGCATACGACCATCGGCGGCATGATCCCGGAAACCGGTGAAGATGCTGTGAACCCGGTCTCCTATATGGTTCTGGAATCGATGGCGCGTCTGGATCTGCATGAACCGACGATTTCGCTCCGCGTGACAAAAGATACCCCGAAGGAGATGTGGGACTGCGCAATGGCAGCATCCACCCGTGTAGGCGGCCTGCCGCTTCTGCAGAACGATGAAGTGATCGTCCCTTCGCTTGTAAGGGAGCTTGGGTTCTCTCTGGAAGACGCGCGGAACTTTGCGTTCATCGGCTGCCAGGAGATCACCGGTTCCGGAAATGACTATCCGGCCCCGAACGGCTCTGCCATGGGACACAACGGGATCTTCTGGGCGATCGCACTGATCATGGCGATCAATAACGGCATCAACCCGATCAACGGCGCGCAGTGCCCCGAAAAGGTGCGCTCCGGCTATCTCTCCGACATGAAGAGCATGGACGAGGTCCGCGCCGCGTTCGAGAAGATCTGCAAGTGGATGATGACGTGGTCTGCCTCGCTCAACAACCTGAGCGAGCACGAGTATCCGCGCCTGTTCCCGTTCCCGAACCTCTCCATCTCGACCGAGGGCTGC
>JAFZKG010000055.1 GCA_017553695.1 Lachnospiraceae bacterium | reverse complement strand
GCCTTCCGTGATACACGAAAGACCTGCTCCAGATGAAGCGCCTGCCGTTTGTCCACGACATAGATGATGTAATCCGGTGTGTAGAGTTTTTCCCGCTCGACCAGAGTTGCCAGATCGGTCGTTGCGTACAGGCTGGAGCCATCACGTTTCACGATGATGCACGGAGGCAGTTTTTTCTTATCGCTGTCTTCCGCCACGTCGATGACCCATGCTCCTTCACTTTCATAGGCCAGTCCCTGATCCTTCAGGTCCTGGATCATATCCGGGATATATGGCTGGACGTCGCTTTCGCCTTTCCAGAGTTCGAAATAGACTTCCAGATTATCGTAGTTTTTCTTCAGATCTTCTTTGGAGATATCCGTGATCCTCTGCCAGATCCTGGTGTATTCCGGATCGCCGTTCTGCAGCTCGCCTGTGATGCGGTGCGCTTCCTCAGCAAACGCCTCATTATAGGTCTCGCTCTCTTCCTTGCATTTCTTGCTGGCTGCCGGATAGATTTCTTCCAGATCCGTGACCGTAAAGTCACTCTCTTTTCCGCGCAGCAGGAGCTCCGCGATGACCTGTCCCATCTGAAGGCCCCAGTCTCCCAGGTGCACGTCGCCCAGAACATTATGTCCCATGAACTTGCAGATCCGCTTTACGCTTTCTCCGATGATCGCTGCGCGCAGGTGTCCGATATGGAGCGGCTTTGCCACGTTGGCGCCGCCGTAATCCACGATGATCTTCAGGCTTTTTTCCGGCTTTTCCAGACCGAATTTCTCTTCCCGTTCCATCTGGCTGATGTAGTCGGTGAGGAATTCTCCTGTTACTTTCAGGTTGATGAAACCAGGCTTAACGGCCTCTGCCATTTCAAACACCGGATTGCCGGAAAGCTTTGTAACAACTGCTTCCGCGATTTCCATCGGTGCCTTGTGGACCTGCTTTGCAAGCGCCATGGCCCCATTGCACTGATACTCGCAGAGATCCGGCCGGTTCGAGATCGTTGCCGTGATCTTCTCCGTTGGGAAGCCGGCTGCTTCGAACGCCTTCTGTAATTGTTCACTGATCAGATCTAAAAACTTTTTCATAATTCGATTCCAATCTTCTGCATCATTTCTCTTGCCGAATCCAGCGAATCCGTCCCATGCATGTTCTTGATCGGGGCGAACTCTTTCGCCCGCTCCACCTCAAATACCAGACAACCATCCATCATCTGGATCATGTCCAGTACCAGAGTCTCAAACTTATGGCCGTTCGGTTCCTCCGGCTTGATCTTGTTCCCGTTTTCATCCACGTACGGGATCTTTTTATCGACGATATGGAGTGGCATGTTCTCTCCGGCGATCCGCTCCAGTTCGCTGAGTTTGAACAGATAGTTCAGGATCACGCCAAAGTTGTAAGCCAGTTCTCCCTTGTCATTTTTCTGTGTCATCATCTCGTCCGTCAATTCGTAATATTCCACGATGGACGGATGGTTGTCGCGGTAGCACATGACGCCGACTTTCTCATCCGGCGCTGCTTTCCGGATCACCTTTGCGCCGATCGGCTGTCCCGACTGAATGGTCGCGCCGACAAAGACCGGATCTGCCATCCGCTGCAGGACATTATCCACAGCAAAGACATTGAGCCATTGCACGCCCAGCGCTTTGATCTTTTCCAGTAGCCCTGCCTTCTGCAGGGAAATGAACCAGCCGCCGTTCCCGTTCGGGGAAAGGGAGATATGTCCCTTCTCTTCCAGATAGACTTTTCCGTCGAAGTCTGTGGACGGCGCCATTTCCTGCACGAAGAAGAACACGTAGTCTTTGTTATAGCCGAAATACTCGTGTGCCTCGAAGAAGGCTCTGGTATCCGCGTCATTCTTTTCACTGGTCATGATAAGAAGCGGGATCCATGCATCGGCTTCCTTTTTCACGTCCATCAGGTTATTGATCAGGCACTGGAAGATGTAGAGTTCGCGGTTGATGCCGACATTCAATGTCCCTTTCGGACCATCCAGCCCCAGGCGGGTTCCCTGTCCGCCGGCCAGAAGGACAGCTGCCACATTGCAGTTACGGATGGCTGCAAGGCCTTCCTGCCGGAAATCTGCTTCCTTTTCCCGGATCTGATTCAGCGTCAACGCTTCGATCGGAGAGATTTCTCCCGGCTGTTCCTGCGTCTTGTCCGTGCGGATCAGATCGAAATCGATCCGGCTGATCTCATCCAGGAGCGTAGCCTTCTGCGCATCATCCAGTTCTTCATAAAAACGGAGGAGCTGGCTTTGTCCGTATTGGTTCAGTTTCTCTTTGATCTGTTCGTAATTCATACCTTGTTTTCTTTTCCTCCAAAGATCCCTGCTAATTCCACGTATTGTGCGATATTTGCTGCGCTGGCTTTTTTCTGATCCTCCGTCACTTCTTTCTTTACCACCGCCGGAGCTCCAACGATTAAGGAATTATCCGGGAAGACCTTTCCCTCTGTGACTAACGCACCTGCGCCGATAATACAGTTCTTGCCGATCACGGCATGGTTCATAATGATCGCGCCCATGCCGACGAGTGTTCCGTCGCCGATCGTGCATCCGTGGATGATGCAATTGTGCCCGATCGTAACGTCTTCTCCGATGATCACTTCATCACCCACATCCATGTGCACGACGGAATTATCCTGCACGTTGGAATTCCTGCCCACATGGATCGGACCTTCATCACCGCGCAGTACCGCGCCAAACCAGATGCCCACATTTTCCTCTAAAGTGACATCTCCGATCACAGAAGCATTTTCCGCAATGAACAACGCTTTTTCCACATCCGGATACTTATCCTGATAAGGCATGATCATAAAAAAGTCCCTCGCTTTGTCTGTCTTTTTCGCCTAAATAGCCAATCTAAAGTAGTATATCATAAACAGTTGATAAAAACCAATATTTGCTTTATGATTATGCCAATTATGAGGTTCGACCGATCGCAGTCGCGGGCAATTGACCATTTCACCGGTCCTTCTCTTATTCTGGCAGGTCCCGGAAGCGGAAAAACCACCGTCATAACCCATCGCATCATCAATCTGATTCAGAAATATCATGTTCCGCCGGAAAAGATCCTGGTGGCCACTTTTTCAAAAGCGGCAGCTTCGGAAATGGAAGAGCGGTTTCTTTCCGAGCGCAAAAAAAGGCGGACTGAAGTGACGCATCCGGTCTTCGGCACTTTTCACGGGATCTTCTACTCGTTTCTGACATCGATCCCCGGTTTTCATGCCGGCCGCATTGTTTCGGATGCGCAGAAAAATGAGATCCTCCAGACCGCGCTGGGGATGGCCGGTATCCGTCGGGAGGATGCCCTGCTGATGCAGTCTCTCTCCGGTGAGCTCAACCGCGTAAAAAGCGATCTGTTCCCGGACGAGGTGTTTGTTCCCTCTTCTGTTCCGCCGGCAACATTCTGGCAGATCTTTGAGATCTATGAACAGTCTCTTGCCGAACAGGACATGCTCGACTTTGACGATATCCTGCAAAAGACCTATGAACTGCTCTCCCACCGCCCGGATGTCCTGACGCAGCTCCAGGATCTCTTCTCTTTTTTTCTGATCGATGAATTCCAGGACGTCAGCCGCCTGCAGTATGAGATCATAAAACTGCTTTCTTCCAGAGAACGCAATCTGTTTGCCGTCGGGGATGATGACCAGGCGATTTATTCTTTCCGCGGTGCCTCTTCCGGCATCATGAAGCAGTTTCTGAATGATCATCCCGACGCGGAGAAGATCATCCTGCATGTGAACTACCGTTCCGTTCAGCCCATCATGGCAGCTTCGCTGAAGGTGATTTCTGCAAATAAGGACCGGTTCCGGAAGAACATCCGATGCTATCATGCCGAGGCTGTTCCGTCTGCGTTTCAACTTAGCCGGTTTCCCTCCTCAAAAGAAGAAATGGCGTCCATCTGTGACCGGATTCAGGAGCATCTGAAGCAGGGAATCCCTTCCAATCAGATTGCGATCCTCTCCCGGAGCAGTCTGGATCATGCGTTCATACGGGATCAGCTTCTGGAGCAAAAGATTTCCGTCCGTGGCAGCAATCCGTTGCGTGAGAGGATCCGGAAGGATCTTCTCAAGGATCTCTCCTGCTACATGAGAACGGCTTCCGGGAATTGTTCCCGTAAGGATCTGCTGCAGATCATCAACCGTCCTTCCCGTTTCATATCGCGGAAGGCCTTTGATGGCGTTCCGGAAAACTCTTCGGAATGGCTGCAGACCGTTGCAAAATACTATGCGGGAAATCCGGTCATGGAAAAACGTATAGAGGAATTGGAACGGCACCTGCTTTTTCTGGGCGAATGTGCGCCTTATGCCGCCATCAGCTACATCTGGAACGCCATCGGATACAGAGACTATATCCGTGTGTATTGTATGGAACACCGGCAGAATTATGCCGATTATGAGCAAGCCTTTTCTGACATCCTGGAAGGAAGCAAAAAGATGGCATCTTTCCGGCAGTGGGAAGAATGGCAAAGAGAAATGACAGAACAATCAGGAATAACGGCATCTTCCAGTGAAGGCGTTTCGGTCATGACGATGCATGCGTCCAAAGGTCTGGAATATGACGTCGTTTTCCTGCCCGGACTCAATGAGGGGCGGATGCCGCACAAGAAAGCTGTTACAGGCGAGGCGATTCGGGAAGAAAGGCGTCTCTTGTATGTAGCCATGACGCGGGCAAAAAAACATTTATATCTAAGTTTCGTGGAAAACTACCGCAGCAAAAAAGCAACCCCTTCAAGATTTCTGGATTGCTTTTTTCAATGATCTTTATTAACTTTGTTTCAGCATCTCGATGCCGATCCGGATCCTCCGCAGGGACTCTTCTTTCCCCAGGATGTCCATGATTTCAAACGCGCCGCCCGGTGTGCTCTGCTTTCCTGAGACAGCCGTCCGCAGTGGCCAAAGGACCACACCGTTCTTGACGCCTTTTTCCCCGATATACTGCATGATACGGTCGTGCAATGCGTCCACAGAATAATCCTCCTGTGCCTCCAGGATTGGAAGGGTCTCTTCCAGAACATTCAGGGAGATGGCCGAATCGGTCTTCATCTTTTTATGTGTATACATTGCCACGTCATACTCCGGCATCTGATTCAGAAAGTCGATCTTTTCCGCAATATCCGGGAAGACTTCAATGCGGGTCTTCAGGAGCATCAGGATTTTGCCGAGTGCATCTTTGTCCAGACGGACACCATCTGCATTGACCACACTATCTTCCGTTGCTTCTGCAAATGCGCCTTTCACATAGTCCATGGCATATGCCTGATAGGCATCGTCATCCATTGCCTTAATGTATTCCCCGTTCATCCAGCGGAGTTTGACCATGTCAAACACAGCTGGACTCTTATTCACGCGCTTATAATCGAAGCATTCGATCAGTTCCTTCAGGGAGAAGATCTCGTCTGTCCCCTCCGGGCTCCAGCCCAGAAGCGCAATGAAGTTTACGATCGCCTCCGGCAGGAAGCCCTGTTCCACCAGGTCCTCAAAGGAAGAATGCCCGCTTCGTTTGGACAGCTTATGATGCTCCTCATCGGTGATCAGCGGCAGGTGCACAAAGACCGGCGGCTCCCATCCGAATGCGTCGTACAGACGGATGTATTTCGGCGTGGAGGAAAGATACTCATTTCCTCTTACCACATGTGTGATGCCCATCAGATGATCGTCGACCACGTTGGCGAAATTGTAAGTCGGATATCCGTCCGATTTGATCAGGATCATATCGTCCAGTTCCGCATTCTCTACGGTGATCTCGCCGTAGATATCATCCACGAAGGTCGTCGTTCCTTCATTTGGAATATTCTGGCGGATGACAAACGGCATCCCGCTATTCAGGTTCGCTTCAATCTCTTCCTGCGTCAGATGCAGGCAGTGTTTGTCGTACGCAACGATCTCCTTGCCGGCGATCTCCTGCTTCAGGGATTCCAGACGTTCTTTCGTACAGAAGCAATAGTATGCCTCGCCTTTCTCCACCAGTTTCTTCGCGTATTCCATGTAGATCCCGGCAGTCACTCGTTCCGACTGCACATACGGCCCGCAGTCGCCCGGCTTATCCGGACCTTCGTCATAATCCAGGCCTGTCTCTTCCATCGTATGATAAATGATCTCCAGAGCACCTTCGAAAAAGCGTTCCTGATCAGTATCCTCGATGCGGAGAATGAACTCGCCATTCTCATGCCGCGCAATCAGATATTCATATAATGCTGTCCGCAGGTTTCCCACATGCATCCGGCCGGTCGGGCTCGGCGCATATCTTGTCCGGATCTTCATCGTAGTTCCCTCTTATTTTGCCTCAATATAGCCTTTTGCTGTCAGCAGTTCTGCCAGGAGGATCGCTCCGCCTGCAGCGCCACGGATGGTGTTGTGGGACAGACCCACAAATTTATAATCGAAGATCACATCGTCACGCAGACGGCTCAGGGAAACGCCCATGCCGTTTTCATAATTCACGTCCAGTTTCGGCTGTGGACGGTTCTCTTCCTCAAAGTACTGCATGAACTGTTTCGGTGCGCTCGGAAGCTCCAGTTCCTGCGGAACGCCTTTATAGCTTCTCCATCTTTCGATGATCTCTTCCTTGGAAGGTTTCTTCTCAAACTTTGCAAAGACAGCTGCTGTATGACCGTTCAGGACCGGAACACGGATGCACTGTGCGGTGATGACAGGTCCCTCTGCAGGAACGATCTCTCCTTTTTCCGGATCGATATGGCCCCAGACACGGAGCGGTTCTTTCTCGCTCTTCTCTTCTTCGCCGCCGATATAAGGGATCACGTTCTCGATCATTTCCGGCCAGTCTTTGAAAGTCTTGCCGGCACCGGAGATTGCCTGATAAGTACAGACGACCACTTCCTTCGGTCCGAAATCCTTCAGCGCATTCAGGGCCGGGGTATAGCTCTGAATCGAGCAGTTCGGCTTCACAGCGACAAAGCCCTTCTTTGTGCCGAGACGTTCTCTCTGATATTTGATCACTTCAATGTGCTCCGGGTTGATCTCCGGAATGACCATTGGAACGTCCGGCGTCCATCTATGTGCGGAGTTATTGGAAACGACCGGTGTTTCTGTCTTTGCGTAAGCATCCTCAAATGCACGGATCGCTTCTTTGTCCATGTCGACTGCGCTGAAGCAGAAATCCACCTCCTGCGAGTTGGCTTCGATGTCGTTCAGATTCTTCACGACCATGGTCTTAAGGCGCTCCGGGATCGGTGTATCCATTTTCCATTTCGTACCGACGGCTTCCTCGTATGTCTTGCCTGCGCTTCTTTCCGATGCTGCCAGCAGGACAACTTCAAACCAAGGATGTCCTTCCAGAAGAGTCACGAATCTCTGTCCCACCATGCCAGTTGCTCCTAAGATACCAACTCTCAATTTCTTTTCCATTTTTGTCCCTTCTTTCTTTCAAAAATATATAGACTACATAATAGACTTCCATCTATCAAATAGCAATCTTTTTTTATCCTCTCAGTTTCGTGCCGCGGGTATCGCGTTTCGCCAGCTTGATCTTCATGAGCTCCACCGTCTTGTTGCGGAACGTGATCGACTCTTTGTCCCCAAAACCGACCACATAGACCTTGTCGATCTCATCACCCGCATTCAGTTTGATCGCCCGCACGCCGACTGCCCCTTTGTGTTTCGACGGGACCTCGTTGAGGCGGAAGCGGAGGAACACGCCATCTTTCGTCTGCAGCACGACCATTTTGTTCGTGGAGAACTGCACCCGTTCCTCTTCTTTTTCCGTCTCCTCCGGTTCTTCTTCCTCATCCAGGAAGAGTTCTTCCGACGTACTTCCGTCATTAATGTCAATGAACTCGAAGGTCAGCTGGTCATCCGGATCGAAGAACTCATTATAGCCTTCATCCGATCCGCCGGTGATGGCGATGCTCTCTACCTCTTCGTAGGAAGGCTCTTTATAGACCTTCTGCTGCGATGCGTCAAACAAGTCGATGCTGACGACTTCATCATCCGCATTCAGTTTCGTGGCTGCTGCCGTCTGCCGGCTGATGTCAAACTCTGCTGCGTCCACGAACTTCATCATGCCTCTCTTTGTTGTAAAGAGCATCATGTTCATCTTCAGCTGGCTGAGCGGACATATCTGGATGATGTCTTCCGTCGCGCTCGTGTAATTGCAGAGATTATCGATCGGAATGCCCTTGTCTTTCGGCTTCTTCATCGGAAGCTTGATCACCTTCAGCTGATGCACCATGCCGGTCTGCGTAAAGATGCAGATGCGGTCGGTATTCATACAGCGGAGCACATATTTGTTTTCCGAATCGATCGTCTCGACGTTTCTCTCGTATGCGGCGGTATCGATCACCTTCGCATATCCGAAATGATCCATCAGGAACACGACTTCCTGCTCTTTGATCTTTTCCTCTTCGAAGACGGCCTCTTCCGCATCCGTGATCATGGTCTTTCTCTCAAAACCGTATTCCTTTTTGATCGCCTCCAGATCCTTGATGATCACCTTCTTCATGGCGTTCTTGTCATTCAGGATCTTCTCATATTCCGCGATCTCCTTCAGGAGTTTCTCATACTCTTCTTTCAACTGGATGATCTCCAGGCCGATCAGTTTTGCAAGCCTGAGGTCGAGGATCGCCTGTGCCTGTTTCTCCGTAAAGGAAAGTTTTGATGCTTCTTTCTGCGATTCCTTAGACTTAAACTTAATATCCTTCACATTGCCGTTGATCAGGCAGTCCTTTGCCTGTGCAAGGCTCTGAGAACCGCGGATCACTTCAATGATCAGGTCGATCATGTCGCAGGCCTTGATCAGACCTTCCTTGATCTCTTTCTGCTCCTGATCTTTCGCCAGCAGCGTCGTGTACTTCCGAGTGTTGATCTCGTACTGGAAATCCACGCAGTGACCGAGGATGCTCCGTAAACCAAGGACCTCCGGTTTGCCGTCCACAATGGCCAGCATATTGACGCCGAACGTATCTTCCAGTTTGGTCTTCTTGTAGAGCATGTTCTCGATCTTGACCGGGTCCGCGCCTTTCTTTAATTCGAGAACGATGCGGGTGCCCTCTTTGGAAGACTCATTGGAAACATCCACGATGTCCGTGGTTTTCTTGGATTCGACCAGGTCGCACACGTCCAGGATGAACTTGCCGATGTTGGCGCCGATCATGGTATACGGGATCTCGGTGATGACCAGTTTGTCTTTATCGGTTTTTCGTCTGCCCTGCTCCAGCACGATCTTGCCGCGAAGTTTGATCTTGCCGGTCCCGCTCTCGTAGATTTCTTTCAGCTCCGATTGATTGATCACCAGTCCGCCAGTCGGGAAGTCCGGGCCCGGCATATATTCCATCAGTTCTTCCGTTTTAATGGAAGGCTTCTTCATATACGCGATCATTGCGTCGATCACTTCATTCAAATTGTGCGTCGGGATGCTGGTCGTCATGCCGACTGCAATACCCTCGGCACCGTTGATCAGGATATTCGGAACGCGGACCGGAAGCACTTCCGGCTCTCTTTCCGTCTCATCAAAGTTCGGGACAAAGTCCACGACATTTTTATCCAGGTCTGCCAGATACACATCCTGCGTGAACTTCTGCAGGCGGGCTTCCGTATAACGCATGGCTGCCGCGCCGTCTCCCTCGATGGAGCCGAAGTTTCCGTGCCCGTCTACCAGCGGCATGCCTTTTTTGAACTCCTGCTCCATGACGACCAGGGTCTCGTAGATGGAGGAATCACCATGCGGATGATATTTACCCATCGCATCACCTACGATCCTCGCGGATTTCCGGTGCGGCCGGTCCGAGCGGAGCCCCAGCTGGGACATCGCGTACAAGACTCTTCTCTGCACCGGTTTCAGGCCGTCTCTGACGTCCGGTACGGCACGCGCGCAGATGACGCTCATCGCATAATCGATGTACGATTTCTGCATCACGTCCGAATATTCACTGCTGATTATTTTTTCTGCCATATACTCTTCCCACTTTTACACATCCAGCTCTGCCAGATTTGCATTGTCATGTATGAATTGCTTACGAGGCGCCACGTCGCTTCCCATCAGCATCTCCGTGATCTCGGAAGCAAGACGGGCGTCATCGATCTCCACTTTTTTCAGAACGCGGTTTTCCGGGTCCAGCGTGGTCTCCCACAGCTGCTCCGCATCCATCTCGCCCAATCCTTTATACCGCTGCAGCGTGAAGTCTCCGGTATGGTTTTTCCGGTATTTCTCCAGCGCCAGATCATCATAGAGATACTCCTCCGCGCCCTTCTTCGGGATCGCTTTATACAGCGGCGGTGTTGCCAGATACACATGGCCTGCCTGGATCAGTTCCGGCATGAACCGGTAGAAGAAGGTCAGAAGCAGGGTGGCAATATGCGCGCCGTCCACGTCCGCATCTGTCATGATGATGATCTTGTCATAACGCAACTTGGAAATATCGAAATCATTTCCGTATCCCTCTGAAAAGCCGCAGCCGAATGCCTGGATCATCGTCTTGATCTCGGCATTGGCAAGCACTTTATCGATCGATGCCTTTTCCACATTCAGGATCTTGCCGCGGATCGGCAGGATTGCCTGCGTTCTCCGGTTCCGCGCAGTCTTGGCACTGCCGCCGGCGGAATCACCCTCGACAATGAAGACCTCGCATTCCTTCGGGTCCCGGCTCTCACAGTTGGCCAGTTTCCCGTTGCCCTCCATGATGAACTTGGACTTGGAGAGCATGTTGGTCTTGGTCTTTTCCTGCGCCTTGCGGATCTTTGCGCTCTTTTCCGCGCAGGCGATCACGGATTTCAGGTTCTCCAGATTCTTGTCAAAGTAACGCTCTAATTCTTCCCCGGTAATATCACTGGTCACCTTCTGGGCGTCCTGATTATCCAGTTTGGTTTTTGTCTGTCCTTCAAACCGCGGATCCGGATGCTTAATGGCCACGATCGCCGTCATGCCATTCCGCGCGTCCGCGCCGGTGAAGTTTTCATCTTTATCCTTCAGAATGCCAAGCTCTCTGGCGTAAGTATTGATCAGCTGCGTGAACCTGGCCTTGAAGCCGGTGATGTGCGTGCCGCCTTCCTGGGTATAAATGTTATTGCAGAATCCCAGGATGTTTTCCTGGAAATCATTCGTGAACTGGAACGCGACCTCCAGTTCGATCCCCTCTTCTTTTCCCTTGAAATACACGACCGGGATCGCTGCTTCTTTGCCGGTGTTCAGTTCTTCGATGTAGGCGGAAAGCCCTCTCGGCTCAAACAGGATGAGTTCTTCGTTTTCGTTGAACCGATCATTTTTGAAAAGGATTGTCAGCTCCGGATTCAGGTAGGCTGTTTCATGCAGACGTGACTTGATCGCATCCGCTTTGAAATAGATCTTATCGAAAATCTCTTTATCCGGCAGGAATGTGACGCTCGTTCCGGTATCACTCTTCCTGCAGGTTCCCTTTTCTGTCAGGTCGCAGGTCTTCTTTCCCCGTTCAAACCTCTGGAAATAGACCACGCCTTCTTTCTTGACCGTTACTTCCAGCCATTCGCTCAGCGCGTTGACAACGGAAGCTCCGACGCCATGCAGACCGCCGGAGATCTTGTAGTTACCGTCTCCGAATTTACCACCAGCATGCAGCATCGTATAGACCACTTCCACCGCCGGAAGTCCGGTCTTCTTATTGATCCCGACCGGAATGCCTCGTCCGTTATCGGTGATCGTGACCGAGCCATCCGCATTAAGTGTGACCGAAATCTCGCTGCAGTAGCCGGCCAGATGCTCGTCAACGGCATTGTCCACGATCTCATAGATCAGATGGTTTAATCCCTTCGTGGAAACGCTGCCGATGTACATACCCGGGCGGCGTCTGACCGCTTCCAGGCCCTCCAATATGGTGATCGAATCCGCGTTATAGTTGTCTGTTTGTCCTTTTTTTGCCATGAATCCTCGTTTCCCAAACTTACCGGATGCGTTCCGGCAGACCGACTTTCTTCTGCACTTTTCTTAATGTCTTCTCTGCGAAGTAGCTGGCCTTTTCTGTATTATTCTTGATGACGCTGTCCACATATGCTTTGTCTTTGGACAGCTGTTCGAATCTCTCCTTGATCGGTGCCAGAACATCTGCAACCGTTTCTCCGACAGCCAGTTTGAAATCGCCATAGCCCTTGCCGTCGAATTCGCGTTCAATCTCCTCGTTGGTCTTTCCGGTTGCGGCGCCGTAGATATCCATCAGGTTCATGATGCCCGGCTTGTCTTCGGAATAGATGATCCGGGTGTCGGAATCAGTGATCGCGCGTTTAAACTTCCGGATGATCGTATCTTTATCATCCAGGACATAAACGACGCTGTTCTGATTCTCATCGGATTTGCTCATCTTCTTGGTTGGATCGGCAAGGCTCATGACTCTGGCGCCTGTTGTTCCGATATATGGTTCCGGGATCGTAAAGACATCTCCGTAGATTGCGTTAAACCGCTCTGCAATATCCCTGGTCAGTTCCAGATGCTGCTTCTGATCCAGCCCGACCGGAACCACGTCTGCCTGATACAACAGGATGTCGCACGCCATGAGGACCGGGTATGTAAGCAGCCCGGCATTGATATTGTCGGAATGCTTTGCGCTCTTATCTTTAAACTGCGTCATGCGGTTCAGTTCTCCGAGATAGGTGAAGCAGTTCATGATCCATGCAAGTTCCGCATGTGCCGGAACGCTGGACTGGTAATACACGCAGTTTTTCTCCGGATCAAGTCCGGCTGCGATGTACATCATAAGCACGTTCCTTGTGCTTTTCCGAAGCTCCGCCGGATCTCTCCGAATCGTCAGCGCGTGCAGATCCGCCACGGCATAAAAGCATTCGTATTCTTCACTCAGGTTCACCCAGTTCTGAAGCGCTCCAAAATAATTCCCGATATGAAGGACACCGGTTGCCTGCATTGCACTGTAAAGAACTTTCTTATCTCCGATCATTTTTCTCTTCCTCTCTATTCTCTGAAATCTTTTCTGTGTGAGTATTGTCTGTAGTAATACACGATATCAAAATGCGTCTGCTCTTCCGATTCTGCTACCAGCACCCATTCCGCCATTTTATCCAGGTTCGGGAAATAAGTGTCGGCCTGGTAGGCATAATCGATATAGGTGACGTAGGCTTCATCGCAGTATTCCAGCATCTGTGCATAGATCTCGCTGCCGCCCGCAATATAAATATCCGCATTCCTGCCTTTCGCCACGTCCAGCGCTTCCTCGACGCTGTGCGCAACGACCACACCCGGATCCTGATAATCTTCATTCCGGGTCAGGATCACGGTGGTCCGATTCGGCAGAGGCTTCCCGCCCGGCAGGCTCTCCAGTGTTTTCCGGCCCATGATGACCACCTGATTGGTCGTCGTCTGGCGGAAAAAGCGCTGGTCGTCCGGGATGCTGGTAAGCAGCTGCCCATCCTTTCCGATCGCCCAGTTTTTATCAACTGCAACTATCACTCTGATCATATCGACTCCTTTTTTCTGTATGAAAGCAAACACTTGCCCATAGTTAATTAATAATAACAAAAGTCCTTTATAAAAACAAGGAAAACCACAAGATATTGTGATTTTTTGAGCACTAACCCTCAATTTCTTGTGTCTCGCTCTTCCAATCTCTGTCTCCTGCATGGCAAATATGCATTTTCTTCATTTTGCCATGTACAAAATGTCCCCGTTTTACCTGGCAAATACGCTTATTCTCAAAAATGCCATGCATTGGCATAAAAAAGCGGTCCTACAGGAAGTAGGACCGCCGTCAGAACACTGTTCAGAGTATTTTGATCAGCCAAGCTTCATTTCGATACAGAAGTTGGAGCTGACGCCAAAGCGTTCATCATTGTAAGCTGCGATCTCTTCGCAGGCATCAGAGTAGACGCCCGGGAAGGTGCTCATCGGTCCTCCCTGTGTGATACACGGGATAAATCCGTTCGGTGTCTCATATTCATCCAGGATTTTGCGGACCCAGTATCTGGTGTTCTCTCTGCTGTAATCCGGATTGTCGACCCATGCGGAATCAATGCCGGTCATGAAACCGATCTGTCCTTTGTATTTCTCTACCACTTCATGTGTATTGTTTGTGC